>NZ_JBEXJT010000011.1:0-148443 GCF_040609255.1 Kitasatospora sp. NPDC004723
GGGCCCGCACCCGCACCAGCCACTTCGCAGCACTTCGCCCCGCCGACCACAAGGTCGACGGGGCGAAACAGAGCCCGAATTAGCCAACAGCATCCGTGCGACCACGGTGCGGGCCCCTTCTGCGTGGGGCGGTGACCGGGGTTCGGCGGGGGCCACCGCCCGGGGCTGGTCGAGACACCGGTCGGCGCTACGCTTCGCAGAGGATTTCGTGACGAATGGGAGGTTCGGATGCCCGGCCGGCAGAGCGAAGAACGGGTCGCTGCCGAGGCGGACGCCGGTCCGACGTGGCTGCGGAGCAGCGTCGCGCCGAAACTGCACCTGACCGCGAAGTCCTGCCGGGCGTTCTTCGAGGAGCGCCTCGCGGAGTCGGGGGCGACCTTCGCGGCATGGACGGTGCTGGCCGCCCTGAAGCTGGAGGGTCCGATGATCCAGCGCGCACTCGCCCAGTACCTGAGCATCGAGGGCCCGACACTCTCCCGTCACCTGGAGTCGATGGAGCGGCGCGGCCTGGTCGTGCGCAAGCGCACCGGCGCCGACCGCCGGGCTGCGACCGTGGAGATCGCGCCCGACGGGGAGGAGATGTACAACCGGATCTCCTCCGTCGCGGTCAAGAGCCAGCAGGAGATGCTCAAGGGCCTCAGCGACGGGGAGGTCGCCCGGCTCGCGACGCTGCTGGACCGGATCCTGGAGAACGTCGGACCGCGCTGACGGGACGGGCGGCGGCGGAGTCGCGATCAAGCCGCCGCAAACGCACCCCGGTGTCCGCGGCGCGGGCGGGCGGCGCGACGATGGAGCACTGTGTCGACCAATCATCCTGCCAATTCCGCGGCCGACGGGGACGCACCGCCCACCCCCTCCGACGCCCCCTCCACCGGCCCCTCCGTCGCCCCCTCCCCGGCCTGGTACCGACGGTTTGCCCGTGGTGCCTTCGCCGACCTGAGCCCGCTGCGCGACCACGCCGACTACCGGCGGGTCTGGTTCGGGCAGTCCGTCTCCTCGATCGGCCAGCAGATGACGGCCGTCGCCGTCTCCGTCCAGGTCTACGACCTGACCGGTTCCACCTTCGCGACCGGCCTGGTCGGCCTCTTCTCCCTCGTCCCGCTGGTCGCCTTCGGCCTCTACGGCGGTGCGATCGCCGACACCGCCGACCGTCGCCGCCTCGGCCTGATCGGCGCGGCCGGCCTCGCCGCCGTCTCCGCCGTCCTGGCCGCCCAGGCGCTCGCGGGCCTCGGCCTCGTCGCGGTCCTCTACGCGGCCGTCGCCCTCCAAGCCGGCTTCTTCGCACTCGCCTCGCCCGCCCGCTCGGCGATGATCCCGCGCCTCGTCCCTGCCCGCCAGCTCCCCGCCGCCAACGCCCTGAACACCGTCAGCATGAACCTCGGCCTCACCGTCGGCCCCATGCTCGGCGGCGTCCTCATCGGCGCCTACGGCGTCCAGGTCGCCTACCTCGTCGACACCGTCGCCTTCGGCGCCACGATCTACGCCATGTGGCGCCTGCCCACCATGCTGCCGCTCGGCGAGCGCAAGGGCCGCGCCTCCGTCCTCGACGGCCTCCGCTTCCTGCGCGACCAGCCCAACCTGCGCACCAGCTTCCTCGCCGACCTGGCCGCGATGATCTTCGGCATGCCGCGCGCCCTCTTCCCGGCCCTCGCTGTCACCTTCTACGGCGGCGACGCCCGCACCGTCGGCCTGCTCGCCGCCGCCCCCGCCGTGGGCGCCCTGACCGGCGCCCTCTTCTCCGGCTGGGTCGGCCGCATCAACCGCCAGGGCGCCGCCGTCCTGGCCGCCGTGATCGCCTGGGGCCTGGCCATCGCCGCCTTCGGCCTGGTCCGCAACCTCTGGCTCGGCCTCCTCCTGCTCGCCGCCGCCGGCTGTGCCGACACCATCAGCATGATCTTCCGCAACACGATGATGCAGGTCGCCGCCCCGGACGAGATGCGCGGCCGCCTCCAGGGCGTCTTCATCGTGATCGTCGCCGGCGGCCCCCGCCTCGGCGACTTCGAGTCCGGCGCCATCGCCTCCCTCACCAGCCCGGCCGTCTCCGTCGTCAGCGGCGGCCTCGCCTGCGTCGCCGCCATCCTCCTCCTCGCCGCCCGCCGCCCCGCCTTCCTCCGCTACGACGCCCGCCACCCCACCCCCTGACCCCCACCCCCACAACCCTGCAGCGAGCACCCCCCGACGTGCTGTATTGTTTTCCTCGTCGCCGGGACAACCGGCCGACAAGGTCGAGAAACCCAAAGGCCGAGCCCCCCAGGCTCTGCCCAGGGCCACGAGACCACGGGACGTGGCGCAGCTTGGTAGCGCACTTGACTGGGGGTCAAGGGGTCGCAGGTTCAAATCCTGTCGTCCCGACCGGCTTTTTCGCAGGTCGGAAGCCACTTCTATCAAAACGATAGGAGTGGCTTTTTTCCTTTGGTGGTCGCAATGTGGTCGTGAACGCTCGTTCACATCGCCTCGCCGGGCACGTTTCCGCAGGCCTGGCCCCTCCGACCTGGTCGTGACGGGGCATTTGTTCATTCATCTGGGAACCCGCGTGCCGTCGATCGTGGACTGGTCGACTCTTCGGCGCGGAAACGGTCCCGGATTCGTGGGAAACAGGCATGCCGACGGAACCTGCGGCGTCATCTGTTTCGACGGGCCGCACGTTTATCGGGTGTCAGTTATGAGCCGGGAATACGGTTGCTTGTCGGCCTGGTGGTCGGAGCGCCCAGGAGCGCTGAGCCGTCTGCAGCGGTGGGGCCGTCAGGCCGCTTGGTGGAACGGCGGGTTCGGCAGGCCGGCGTCGTGGGCGGGGGCGTCCGGGTCGTGCCGGGTGTGGGCTTCGACGAGGTGGAGCCTTGCCTCGATGGTGTTCACGGCGGCCCTGGCGACGTCCCAGGTCAGGTGGCTGTAGATGTTCGCGGTGGTCGACAGGGTGGAGTGCCGCAATGTTTTGGAGATGACGGCCATGGAGACGTTGCCCTCCAGGGCGAGGGTGGCGGCGAGGTGGCGCAGGTCGTGGATGGTGACGTGGGGCAGTGCGGCCTGTTCGCGCAGCTCGTGGAAGCGCCGGCGGACGGCGGCGGGGTGGAGGGGCTGGCCGTCGGGGCCCTGGAAGACGTGGCCGTTGACGGTGGCGGTGCTCCGGTCCATGGCGCGCTGGAGGGCTGCGGCGACGCGCTCGGACAGGGGTACCCAGTTGCGGCTCTTCCTGGTCTTGGGCGGGGTGAGGACGAGTTCGTGGTTGTCGACCGCGGAGAGGGTGTGGCGGATGTACATGACGCGGTCATCCAGCCGCACGCACGGGCGCTGGAGGCCGAGTGCCTCGCCCTTGCGCAGTCCGGTGCCGATGATGACCTCGAAGAGGTCGGCGAAGGCGGGGTCGACGTTTCGGCAGTGGGAGAGGAAGGCAACGGCCTGCTCCGCGGTCCAGGGGATGCGTTCGTCGGGGCGGGGCCGGCGCATGGGCAGGGGCTGGGCGGCGTTGAAGGGCAGGCGGTGGGTGCGCACGGCGGTGCCGAGGGCGCTGGAGAGGGTCGCGAGGCAGTGGTAGACGGCCTGGCGTCCGCGGCCGGCGTCGAGCTGCTCGTGGGCGTAGGCGGAGATGTGGTCGTGGGCGAGGTCCTCCAGGCGAAGCTTGCCGAAGACGGGTATCAACTCGCAGAGCACGTAGGTGCGGTAGCGGGCGTAGGTGGTGCGCTTGAGCAGGAACTCCATGCCCTTGAGCCACTTCGTGAGATAGGCGGCCACCGTCTCGTGCGGTCGGCGTCGAACCCCAGCTGCCGCCCTTCGAGGAAGCGCCGCAGCGCCGTCTCGGCATACCACTCGTCCTCGAAACCGCCGCGACGTATCGTGCGCCGTCGGCCCGTGAGAGAGGGGATGTCGACGGCGAACGTCCATGTGCCGTGCCCCTCTTCGGCCAGGCGCGGACACGCTGCTCCGAGCTGGCGCCGGTCGGCGTCCCGACACCCGCAGCGGCGGTAGACCCGCCCTGGCCGTCCTGACGTGCGCACTTCCTGTTCCTCCAGCGGTCATTGGCTCTTGATCGGCTCGCGGAGGCTACCGGTGCAACGGTCCGGAGGGTTGTCTGCGACCACCATGCGATCACCAACGCCGAATCAGGCCCCTGACCTGTGGCTCGCGGTGAGGACCCGCACCTGGGCGGGCCAATGAACGGGAGACGGTCTCGTCATTTCGGACGGACGGTGTGAGTACCCGGAAATTACTACCGTGCGTAACCGAGAGTCCCGAGGCGTGCCCCGAAGGGGGCCGAAGCCGGGGTCGTGCCAGCGGAAAGCCTGTGGCGCTTGCTATTGACGGTGGCTCACGCAAGTGATATGGAAAGTTTCGCGACCTCGATTCGGCTACGCAGTGCCACTGAGAAGCGGCTCGGATGGGCGGGTCGCCACTGGCTCCGGGGCGAGGTTGGTGGGCGTGCCGACGTCGGAGGCACGGCGTCGGCGGGTCCCGTGTGCGGACGTGTCCTCGCGGAGGTTGTGGGTGGGTCGGAGGTGCTACTCGTGCGGTCGAGCCGGACGGACAGATGAGCCGGTCGCGGTTGGCGGCTGAGGCTTCGCGGACGAGACGGGCGAATCGGCTGTTGCCTATGCCGGGCTGTCCGGTGTGCTCGTCATCGTCCTGGTCTTCATCGTCGCCGAAGCCGTCCTCGTCGTCGAGTTCGTTCGCCTGTTCTCCAGCCGGTGGATAGCCCGCATCAGTCGAAAGCGACGCTGCGACGGGTGGTGGTGGAGCTGACCAACGGTCTACGGACGTGCTGGCCGGGGCGATGGCTTCCATTCTCGTGGCCCTGGTTGGCAGCCGCAGTCTTCGCGCAGGGGATCCGAGGAATATGGAAGGGGCCCTGGCCGAAGCCAGGGCCCCCATGTCTGCAAGAACGGCTCACTTCACCGCTTTTTGCCTGTCGATCACGTCAGGGCGTTCGTTCGGGCTGGAGGGTCCAGCGCTGGTTGTCCTGGAGTCCGGGGCAGTCCCAGATACCCAGTCGAGTTCCTTGGTCGGTTGCCCACGCCGGCAGTTCGAGGCATTTGCCTCCGGGGCTGTCGTTGTTGACGGTGCCGGGAATGAACAGTCGGCCGTCGGGTCGCATGCTCCACTTCTGTCCGGCGCCTCCCGTGCAGAGGCCGAGGACCACGCGCGTGCCGTTGGTCAGTGCGTTGTCCTTGGCGGACAGGCAGAAGCTGCCGCTGCGGACGGTGCCGTCGCTAGCGAAGTTGAAGCGTTGGTTGGCCGTCTGCCAGCAGGCGAAGACGGCGAGTTCGGCTCCGGGGCGTGGGCCGCCGACGGCGTCGGCGCAGAGCCAGTCGGCGAGTCCGGAGTGGATGGACACGCTCGCGTCGGCGTAGCCGGCGAATGCCCAGGGGCCGAAGCTGTCGACCTTGCCCGCTGTGCTGGTAGTGCCGGTTCCGGGGAAGATCGCGAGAGCGTTGGTGTTGTCGATCACCCAGAGGTCGGAGTAGCCGTCGTTGTTGAGGTCGCCCGCACCGATGCGCGGGTGGGAGCCGCCCTTGAGTCCGGCCCCGGTGAGGAGCGGGATGCCCTCGTCGGGCTTGGTCAGTGCGGAGAAGTTGACCGTCCGGTCGGCGTTCCAGCCGAGCGGATAGGCGGTGATGGCGCCGGTGGAGCGGCTACGGGCCCACAGGGTGGGCTGGTTGGCGGGCTTGTTGGTGCCGGGCTTGGTCGTCGGGCCGTTGGCGGAACCGGGGTTGATGAGTTCGAGGTCCGTCCAGCTGCCGGACGTGGTGGGAATGAGCGTCGCGGTGGCGACATTGTCGGACAGACCGTTGGCCTCGAAGAGGTAGAGCTTCCCGTCTTCGAGGGTCAGGATCGAGGTCTGGGTCGTGAAGACGGGCTCGTGGTTGCCGCTGGGCTTGGGCGCGACGGCTTCACCTGAGGGCGTGCCGAAAGCGAGGACCTGGGACGCGTGGCTCCATGTACCGTGGTAGGCATCGCACGGTGCGTTGGTGCCGTACGTCGTGCAGGTGTCGGGACGCTTGATCTCGCCGGAGACGAGCCTGTCGAACTGCCCTGAGCCGTCATTGTGGATGAGGTAGAGCGCGTCCGCGAGCTTGTTCTCGTTGGTGACCGGCCCGTTGTAGTGGGCGATGATCTGATCGACGGAGTCCCCGATGCTCAGGCTCCCTCGGTGGCTGAGCTGGAAGTCGGACCACGTGGCGCCGTGGTCGTTGGCGCCGGGAGCCGCCATCGAGGTTGCGGCGATCGAGCTGACCGGATCGGCGGTGCCGCCGATTACACGGAGGTTGCCGTTCTGGTCGGCACTGACGATGTCGGGCTTCTGGTCGTTGTCCACATCACCGAACAGCGGCTGGGTGCCGGGACGCCAGGGGACGTAGAAGTTGTAGAGGGCGGTCTGGCTGTAGTTGCCCGCGATGTCCATGGCCCAGGCGTAGACGGTGTTGATACCCCACTTGCGTGCCTGGTAGTAGTACGGCTCTCCCGGAGCGTAGGTTCCGCTGTCACCGCACCGCCAGCCGACGACGGGCGTCGGGTCGGTGCTGACGCGCAGGCAGGCGAGGCCGGAGGCCTGGAGTCCGGGGGCGGGAGCGGGGTCGTCGGCGTAGATCCACAGAGCACCCCAGTCGTTCATGTACTTGGACGGATTGGGGTTGGGAGTGCCGGCCGGCGGGAAGTCGTCGGAGCGGATGCTGACGCGCGGGTTGGTGCGGTCGATGCGGAAGTAGCACAAGGCGCTCGTCTGAGAGCTGAGCAGGGTGTCGGTGGACTGGGCGTACCACCCGTACTGGTGGCCGTCGCTGAGCGGTCCTGGCGAGACCGGTTCGGCGGGGTTGTTGTAGGCGCCCCCCCAACGGCCGTCGTTGAAGCGGAAATCGGAATTGTCGTCCCAGAGCTCGTAGATGGTGCGGAGGGGGAGGCCGCTCGGGGAGAAGCTGTTGGCGTAGAGGTAGATGTTCTGGTTGCTGCCGATCCATCCGGGGTTGTCCCAGGGGTGGGTTCCACCGCTGGTGCATTCGGCGCCGCCGGCGTTGGCGAAGCCAGGGGTCGGGCTGGTCCGCGGGTGCCAGATCGTCGGCGCGATGTCATAGGTGGTGGTGACGCTCGGCTTGCTGTCGAGGTGGTGCCGGTAGAGCTTCTCCATCTCGCTGGCCCTGGGGGCGATGCCGACGGTCCAGGCAGCCCACTTGCCGGCGGCGGCTTGCTTCATCATGTTGGTGACGTCGACAGCCAGTGGACCACCGTTGCCCGTGATGACCTGGCTGCCGACGAATGCGCAGCCTTCCATGACAGCGCTCTTGTTCGCGTACCCGCAGGGCTGGTCGGTCCACTTGCTGTGATCGTGGATCGCCGTGGGAGCCCAGTAGACCCCGAGCTCCGTTTGAGTGCTGGGACTGGCGGCACTGGTGACAGAACCGTTGAGGGTCGAGCTGAAGAGAACGGGCGGAGAGTCGGCGCCGCCGACGGTGGTGTAGATGGCGGGATTGACCGCGAACTGGAAGTACGCGCGCTGACGGCCTTCGTCACCACAGTCCTGGTTCGGGTCGGGACTGTGGTATCCGCAGAAGCCAGTCGCGAGGTTGGTCTTCTTGTTGTAGTACTCGTAGCCCTTGTGGTTCTCCTGCACCTCGACCGAGCCCTGGATCCCGCTCGTGACCGCGGTGAGCGACGGGTCCAGGTACCAGGGCCCGCTACCGGCACCCAGCGCCTGCTCGTTGGGCGTCAACTCGATGGCCCCGCCGGTGACCTTCGTGCCCATGACGGCGACGTTGGCGCCGTCCCCCGGCCCCTCGGCGCTGGACGGCGTGCCTGCGGGCTGGAGGTCAGCACCTCCTGCGGCAGCTGCCGCCGCGAAGCCGGAGGACTTGGCGGCCGGAGCCGAAGGGGCAGCGGCCGACCGGGTGGAGTCCCACTGCAGTGACGCGGGCGAGCGGAACCGGGCGGCACCCGACTCGTCCTTGACCTCGATCTGCCCCTGGTCGTCAGCGGCGACGGTCAGGCCCTTGCCGCTGATCGGGAAGCGCAGGCTCTTCAACGCGGGGCTGGCGGCGGCCTCGGGGGTGTGAACGACGATCACGTCCCGCCAGCCGCCGACCTCGAGCGCGGTCAGCTGCAGGTCGACGCCCGGCAGCACGTTCGCGTAGGTGGCGGTGCCACCGTCCACGGACGGCTTGGGCAGGACGAAGGGCGCCCCGACGGAGAGTTCCTTACCGTCCGCGGTCGCCACGGTCGCCATCGCCCCCGAGCCGCCTCCCGAGAAGGTCACGGCGGTGGGGGATGCGGCCGGGCTGAGACTGCCATCGGGGTTGGCCCTCAGACTCGCGTCGATGTCGGTCCACGCGCCGTCGCGCTTGAGGCGTACAGGCTGGGCGTTGTCCGTGGTACTCAAGGTGCCGTCGGGGTTCGCCACGGTCTTCGACGACTCGGTCGTCATGAAGTCCACCACGGCGGGCTTGCCGGTCGCCTTGGCCCTTGAGATGGCGTCGAACACGGCCTGCTGCGCAGGCGTGCGGGCCGGCTCCGGCTGGGCTGGCGCGGCGGGCGTAGCGGTACCACCGGACGCAGATGCGGGCCCGGGGCCCGCCGCGAGGGCGGCGGGGGCTCCGAGAAGACCGGCACCCAGCAAGCAGGTGGCTGCGAGAGCGGTCAGTCGAGTCGTTCGCCTGTGCAATGATCGGGCAGGTGGCGTGTGCACAATTGTGCTTGATGTGGCGGACATGTCTCTTTTGTGTTCCCCTCCCGGACTGCGACCCAACTCCGAGGATCGCGTTCGGGTGGGAACGATGGTACCCAGACTGCGAATTGGTCAACTCGGGTTCGGCTTCGCACCGGCATGTCCGGGTTGATACCGGCGCCAAGGTCAAGACTCCATAAACATCGCGTGCATGGTGGTCGAACGACCTGCCGAGTGTCGGACCCCTCACCTATCGTCACTTCGACCGTGGCGTAGCTGTGTCCACTTGACGCCACCTTGCTACAGACCGAGGAGATGCTGCGGTGGGGGTTTTGCCTGCCCGGATACGGGCTGGGAGTTCGACAGGACGCCGATGGCGTTCACCAGTGGTGGCGGCGATGGTCGCCCTGGCACTGACGGGGGTGTCCGTGCCGCCGGCGGTGGCGTGGACCTATCCCGAACCGGAGGGGCAGGTCTGGAGCCCGCCCAACGCTCCGTTGGAGGGCGCGGCGGTATCGGTGGAGGGGCACGACGCGCCATCGCCGGACCAGGCGCCCACCGCCCGGACGCCTGACCGGAAGCCCGAGGTCGCGCCGCCGGTCGTGACCGGGACCGAGACCGTCACCATCGGCGCCGACAGCGCCGGGGCGAAGGCCGCCCGTGCGGCCACCGGGGGCGCCTCGCCCGCCTCCAGCGGTGCCTCCGGCGCCAAGGCCGGCGACCTCGCCGTCCGGGTCGCCCCCGGCAGCGGGACCGGCGAGAGCGCCCGCACGGTCCACGTCCAGGTGACCGCTCCCGAGGCGGGCAAGGCAGCGGGCGCCGTCGGCCCGCTCATCGCCGTGTCCGACGCCGACGCGTCGACGACCAGCGACGGCCACAGCGCCAAGGTCTCCCTGGACCTCAAGGCACTGCAGGCCGGCGGGTGGTCCGACCGCGCCGTGCTGGTCGCGCTGCCCGCCTGCGCCCTGACCACGCCGGAACGGGCGGAGTGTCGGACCCAGACGCCGGTCCCCGCCCAGGCCGACGGCCGCGGGTCGGTCAGCGCCGAGGTGACGCTGCCCGCTGCCATCGAAGCCGACCGGGCCCAGGGGCCCCAGGACGCGGTCAAGACATCGTTCGCCGCCGGAGCCGGATCGGCCTCCGTGGCGGGCGGCCCCGTGGTGCTCACCGCGCTGCCAGCTCCGTTCGGCGCCGGCGGAAACTACACGGCGACACCACTCTCGCCATCCGCCGGCTGGCACGCCGGTTCCAACTCGGGGAGCTTCTCCTACAGCTATCCGATCTCCGTCCCAGCGGCCCTCGGCGGCGAAGCCCCCACCGTCGCGCTCAGCTACAACTCGTCGGCGGTGGACGGCAAGACATCGGCAACGAACTCCCAGTCCTCCTGGATCGGCGACGGCTGGGCCTACGAGCCCGGCTTCATCGAGCGCTCCTACAAGGGCTGCAACAAGTCGGGCATCACTGATTCCGCCGACCAGTGCTGGGGCGGCCAGAACGCCACCCTGGCGCTCGGCGACCGGTCCGGCACCATCGTGCGCGACGACACCACCGGCACCTGGCACCTGCAGGACGACGACGGCTCCAAGATCGAGCAGCTCACGGGCGCGCCGCGCAGCGGCAACGACATCAGCTACCGGGACATGGAGTACTGGCGGATCACCACGCCGGACGGCACCCAGTACTACTTCGGCCTCAACCACCTGCCCGGCGGTGACGGCACCGACCCCGCCGCCAACTCGGTCCTGACGACGCCGGTGTACTCACCGAAGAACGGCGACCCCTGCTACAGCCCGTCGACCGGGAACGGCTCCTGGTGCCAGATGGCGTGGCGCTGGCAACTCGACTTCGTCGTCGACAGCAACGGCAACCTGACGACGTACAAGTACGCGGCCGAGGTCAACAACTACAGCCGCGGCGGCGCCCCGGACAGCAGCAAGGGCGTACTCACCGCCTACCAGCGGGCCGCCTACCTGCGCGAGATCGGCTACGGCCAGCGGCTCGACGAGCAGAAGGCCGCCAAGGGCGCCCTCAACCCCGCGGCGAAGGTCGTCTTCACGGTCGCGGAGCGCTGCCTCGCCTCGGGTGCGATCACGTGCGCCGAGGACCAGCGCGTCCCCGCCAACGCAGACTTCTGGCCCGACGTCCCGATCGACCAGATCTGTGCCGGCTCCGGTACCTGCACGAACTACGCACCGACGTTCTTCACCACCAAGCGGCTGACCTCCATCGCCACCCAGGCCCTCGTCGGCGGCGCCTACCGCACCGTGGACACCTGGGCACTCACCCAGTCGCTCGCCGAGCCCGGCGACGCCACCAAGAAGACCCTGCAACTGGACTCCGTCCAGCGGACCGGATCCAACGGCCAGACACCGATCACCCTTCCGCCCGTCACCTTCACCTACCGGATGATGGCCAACCGCGTCGACGGCCTGGTCCCGCCGGAGCACATGTTCATGCGCCCCCGGATCCAGGGCATCACCACCGAGGCCGGCGGCCGGATCAACGTCGTCTACACCGACCCTGAATGCTCCCGGGTCAACAACCGCATGCCCGCCTCCGAGGTCGACAACTCGATGGCGTGCATGCCGGTCAAGTGGTACCTGCCCTACTCGGGCATGCCCGGCCAGGACCCGGTCCCGGTCAACGACTGGTTCAACAAACCGCTCGTCAAGGTCGTCACCGAGCAGGACCTCGTCAGCACCCCGGCGGTCGGCAAGACCACGGAGTACACGTACAACGGCGGCGCCGCCTGGCACCGCAACGACGCGGAGTTCACCGACCCCAAAACCCGCACCTGGGACCAGTTCCGCGGCTACCAGTCAGTGACCACCACCACGGGCAGCGGCTCCTCCAGCGAGGCCCCCAAGACCCAGCAGACGACCACCTACCTGCGCGGCATGCACGGCGACTACCTCGCCAACGGCACCAACAAGCGCAACGTCCAGGTCACCAGCCCCCTCGGCGGCACCATCACCGACGAGGACTGGCTCGCCGGCCGCGTCGTGGCCACCGAGGACTACGACCGAGCCGGCGGCACTGTCCAGTCGGTGGCGGGAAAGCTGTACAACGGCCAGCAGATCACGGCCACGCACGCACAGAGCGCCGGGGCACCGCAGATCTTCGCCCGCTACTCGGACTCCCAGACCACGTCGCTCACCAAGGCGAAGCTCGCCAACGGAAGCTGGCGAACCGCCACCACGGTCACCACGACGGACCCGGCGCACGGGAACCGGGTCATCTCCGTCAACGACAAGGGCGACGGTAGCGCCGCCACCCCGGAGATCTGCAAGACCACCAGCTACGCCACCAGCGACAACCCGCTGCTCCTCACCCTGGCCTCGGAGGAGATCACCGTCCAGGGTGGTTGCTCCACCAAGCCGACCGCCGTGACGGCCATCAGCGGTAGTCGCACCCTGTACGACGGCAAGCCGTTCGGGCACGCCGGCGCAACGGGAGACCTCACCAGTACCCAGGCCCTCGACCACTTCGACCAGGCCGGCAACCCGGTCTACGCCCACGCCTCGAGCACGACCTTTGACGCCTACGGCCGCAGTGTGGCCAGCGCGTCGGCCAACGGCTCGACGTACGACCGCGATGGCACCCAGCTCAGCGGACCCACGATCACCCCGGCGACCACGACAGTGGCGATCACTCCGGCGACGGGTGCCCTGCCCACCGAGGTGCGGACGACCGGCCCCATGGGGGCGGGCTGGACCACCACCGTCGTCCAGGACCCCGCCCGGGGCCTGCCGCTCACCAGCACCGACATGAACGGCCGCGTCACCACGTCGACGTACGACGCGATCGGGCGCATCACTGCGGTCTGGGCACCGGACCGTCCGACTGACGCACTCCCGAGCAAGAAGTTCGCCTACTCCGTCAAGGGAACGGCGGGCCCGTCCGCCATCACGACCAAGTCGATCAACGACGACGCCGCCACCTATCTGACGACCATCGAGATCCTCGACGGGCTCGGCCGGGCCCGGCAGACCCAGAGCATGAGCACGGCCTACCCGACCGGGCGTCTGATCACGGACACCGTCTACGACACCCACGGCTGGGTGATCAAGACGTCCAACCCGTACTACGAGAAGACCTCGTTCCCCACCGAATCCGTCTTCCTCCCGGTCGGTGACGGCCAGATCCCAGGCCAGACCTGGAACACCTACGACGGCGCCGGACACCTGGTGCGCTCGGAGTTCCGCTCGAACGGCAACCTCCAGTGGGCCACCACGACGGCCTACCCCGGTGCGGACCGGACCGACACCACCCCACCCGCCGGAGCAACGCCGACCTCGATCGTCACCGACGCCCGGGGCCGGACCACGGCGGCCTGGGAGTACCGCACCAGCACGGCAACCGGGAACCCCGCCGACGCCGACATCACGACCTTCGCCTACACGGCCGGCGGCCAGTCCGCCGGGCGTACCGACAGCAGTGGCAACACCTGGAGCTTCACCTACGACCTGAGGGGCCGGAAGGTCTCCGCGACCGACCCGGACACCGGTACGAGCACGACGTTCTACGACGCGGACTCGCAGGTCGACCACACGGTCGACGCCAAGGGCCAGACGCTCTCGTACACGTACGACCTGCTGGGGCGGAAGACCGGGAGCTACAGCGGCAGTGTCGCCCCGGCGAACCAGCTGGCGTCCTGGAGCTACGACACTCTGGCCAAGGGCCTGCCGACCGCCTCCACCCGCTATGTCGGCGGATCCGGCGGAGCGGCCTACACCACGGCCGTCACCGGCTACGACACGGGCTACCGGGTCCTCGGTACGTCCGTCATCATCCCCGGTGCCGAGGGCGCTCTCGCGGGCACCTACACGACCACCAACACCTACAGCAAGGGTCTGGGCTTCCTCAAGGCGAAGAGCGTTCCGGCCGCCGGCGGCCTGCCCGCCGAAACCGTTTCCTACGGTACGACCATCACCGGACTGCTCACCTCGGCCGCCAGCCTGGGACAGGCAGTCATCCCGAGGGTCACCTACGATCCGATGGCCAGGCCCCTGGAGACCACCGTCGGGGCCTACGGGTCGCAGGTCGTCTCGGTGCAGCAGTACGACTGGGCCACCGGACGGGTCATCAACTCCTTCGTGTCCCGCCAGACCGGCACCGTCGCCACCGACCAGACCAGCTACACCTACACGCCGTCCGGGCGCATCACCTCGGTCAGCACCATCCAGGACGCCACGGACACCGACACCCAGTGCTTCACCTACGACCACCTGGGCCGGCTGACCAACGCCTGGACGGACACCCAGGGCGTACACAGCGTCTCCGACTGGACGGACTCCTCGGGCGCCGTCCACGGCACCGGCGGCTCGACCAGCGTGCCCGGCATCGGCGGCTGCAACAACGCAGGCGGCCCGGCACAGGTCGGCCCCGGCGGCCGCAGCATCGGCGGTCCCGCCCCCTACTGGAACACCTACAGCTATGACGCCAGCGGCAACCGCACCGGCCTCGTCCGGCACGACATCTCCGGCAACAGCCTCAACGACACCACCACCACCCAGACCTTCGGAGCCGCCAAGAGCCGCAACACCCCCACCACCGCATCCAACACCGGCGGTGGAACCGGCGGGCCGCACGCCCTCCTGACCTCCACCACCACCGGACCGGGCGGAACCAAGGCCGTCGGCTACCAGTACGACGCCAAGGGCAACACCACCGCCATCACCGACACCGCCGGCACCACCACCCTGACCTGGAACGGCGAGGACAGGCTCGACTCCCTCACCCAGACAGCCGGCGGCACGACCAACTACCTCTACGACGCCGACGGCAACCAGCTCATCCGCCGCAACCCCGGCAAGACGACGCTCAACCTCCCCACGGACGAGCTCACACTCGACACCGCCACAGGCTCGATGAACAACGTCCGGACCGTCGCCTCTGCCGGCGGCCTGACCTACCTCCGGGTCACCGCCCTGATCGGCGGCGGCGACATCCTCATCCAGGCCACCGACCCGCACGGCACCAGCGGCCTGCAGATCAACACCACCGACGGCCAGCCCGTCACCCGCCGCCCCACCGACCCGTTCGGCAACCCCCGCGGCAACCAGCCCGCAGCGTCCGACTGGGCGGGCGGCAAGGGGTTCGTCGGCGGTACCAAGGACGAGACCACCGGCCTCACCAACCTGGGAGCCCGTCAGTACGATCCCACCACCGGCCGCTTCATCAGCCCCGACCCGATTCTCGACGAGGGCAACCCGCAGCAGTGGAACGGCTACGCCTACAGCGAGAACGACCCGGTCAACCGCAGCGACCCCAGCGGCCTCGCCACTCCCGAGTGCGGCACGCTCTACAAGTGCACCGGCACCGGCGGCACCATCACCATGAAGAACGCGGAGCAGGCGACCGCGGAACACGTCTCTGACGCCGCACTCAATCGACTGGTCGACAGTGCTCCCGGCTACAAGCCCGTGGTCCCCATCGGTCCGCCGCCCAAGAAGAAGACCTTCTTCGGCGGCGTCAAGGACACCATCGTCGGCACTGCGAAGGGCATGGCCCAGCCGTACAAGGATCTGAAGAACTGCGTCTTCGGCCGGAGCGGCAGCGCCTGCAAGGCGACCGCGATAGCACTCAATCCCGTTGCGATGTCGATCAAGACTGTCAGCGGAAGCATCGACGGCATCAAGCAGATGGCCGACCAGGTCAAGAACGGCGAATACGCCTACACCAGCGGCCAGGCCACAACCCTGATCCTCCTGGCAGTCGTCGGCAAGAAGATCGCCAAGGGATGCCACAGCTTCCTGCCGAACACACTCGTACTCATGGCCGACGGCACCGCCAAACCGATCGGCGCCCTCCAGGCCGGCGACTCCGTCACCACAACCGACCCACAGACCGGCGAGACCACCTCGAAGCCGGTCACGGCAACGATCATCACCCCCGACGACTCCGAATTCACCGAACTCACCCTGGCCCTGCCCGCCGCCACCGGCGAGCAGACCACCACGATCGTCTCCACATCCACCCACCCCTACTGGGATGAAACCACCCAGCGCTGGACCCAAGCAGCCGCCATCCAGCCCGGCCACCAGCTCACCGGAACCGACCAGAACACACTGACTGTGGTCGGAATCCGCAACTACACCACACAACCCCAGCAGGCCAACGACCTGACGGTCGCCGACCTTCACACGTACTATGTGCTGGCGGGGACCGTGCCAGTTCTCGTGCATAACTGCCCCAGCGGCGTTAATGCTGCTGGCAGCAAGTGCAAGTGCTCTGCGGGCCCTAATGCCTATTCATCGGCATTTGAGATGACCTTGGATGCGACAGACTTCGGGCGCTCACGGGGCACACATTTTCGGCGAGCCAATGCGGCCCTGGACGCTTCACTGAGGTCCGATTCGGCATTTGCCGCAGACATGGAGTCGTTGATTCCAGGAGTGGGTGCCGCCGTATCCTCGCGAGGGGGGCGCAAGACGCCATCTGGATGGACATGGCAGCATGAGCCCACGAGCAATACTGGCGGTGTTCCAGGCGTGATGAGACTTGTTCCTGAGCCTCAGCATCGACCCGGCTCCGTGTGGCAGGATTTGCTCCATCCTGGCGGAGCAGGAGGATACGCCGAGTGGGCGATCCCCAACGGTGCGCCGCCGAACTGAAGCGAGGAGAGAATGTCCTTCACCATCATGCACAGGGGCGGAGAAATGGAAGAGGGGGACGAGTTGATGATCCCTCGCCTCCTCGAAGAGCTTGACGGTCCCCGCGACGATGAACACCCGGATGTTTCCGTGTGCGACGACGAGAGCGCATGGTCAATTTCAGCTTTCCAGGGAGGGTCTCTGATCTTCGAGAATCTCGATTCCAGCGAATTTGCACCCCGCCACATCGTCAATGTTCCGCGATCCGAAATGACCCGTGCGATGGTTCTGCTGGCACGGGGACGCCTGGACGAGCTGGAGCTGATGAACTGGGAGCCTGGATATCAGTCATAGGCTCGGGCGTGTCTGAGTAGCCAGCTTCGGCCCCGCCGACCCCCTTGAGTTCTAGAACGCTGATGAAGATGTTGGGTTCTGGCCCCACCGTATGAGCGGTGGGGCCAGACTCGTTTCTGTGGCGATGGGGGAATGGGCCGGGGAGACGGTCGGGCCGGACGTGTGGGAGACGTGCAGGGAGCTGATCCCGGCGGGGAGTGTCGGCGTACGAGTCAACATGCACCACCTCGTACGAGTGACTGTGCACCAGAGTTGATGCGGTGACCGGCTGTTGTCCGTGAACCTGCTGTCGTCGGTTTCGAGCGGCAGGGAGGCGGTTGGCAGTGGTCTTGGACCCGCATCGCTGGCTGGAGTTGAGGCGATATCGCGCGCTGTACGACTCCGGCGCGATGAGTCAGCGGCAGATCGCGAAGGCGACCGGGCTGAATCGCCGCACGGTCGCGAAGTACCTGTCCGGTCAGGTCCCGGCGGCGCCTCCGCAGCGGGCCCCGGGCGCCCTGCCTCGGCCGCGGACGGTCGACGAGGTCGCCCCGCTGATCGACGCGATGCTGCGCTCCGAGGTCCTCCTCAAGGGGACGGTGATCCACGAACGGCTGCTCCAGGAGTACGGGATGGCCATCAACTACCAGCGGATCAAGATCTACCTGCAGGAGGCCAGGCCCCGGATTGCCGAGGAACTCGGCATCAACCCCGGCGAACTGGCGGGCCTGCACCGGCGCTTCGAGGTCGTGCCCGGCGCCCAGGCCCAGGTGGACTGGGGCGATGAGGGCAGAATCCTCGCCCACGTCGGCATCCCGAAAGTCTACTCCTTCCACATGACGCTGTCGTACTCGCGCGACCCGTTCTGCTGCTTCACCACCAGCCAGGACCTCGCGACGTTCTTCGACTGCCACCGGCAGGCGTTCGCCCACTTCGGCGGAGTGCCGATGAGCATCGTCTACGACCGCACCAAGACCGTGGTCCGCCGGCACGTCGCCCCCGGCGAGGCGGTTCCGCTCCACCCGGAGGCGGTCGCGTTCGCCGGTCACGACGACTTCGACATCGACGTGCTGGCCGCCTACCGTCCCACCGGCAAGGGCCGGGTCGAGCGCCAAGTGCTGATCGTCCGCGACCACGTGCTCGCCGGGAGGGCGTTCTCCTCGATCGAGGAGCTCGACGCCGCGTTCACGGCCTGGGTGCCACTACGGCGCGCGCGGGTCCACGGTACCCACGGCGAGGTCATCGGCCTGCGCGCGATCCGCGACCACGTTGCCCTGCGGCCGCTGCCTCGAACCCCGTACGTGGTCGCGCAACGCCACCTGCGGCACGTCGGCAAGGACTGCCTGGTCGCCTTCGACGCGAACCTCTACTCGGTCCCCGCCCGCCGGGTCCGCCCCCGCCAGCTGGTCGAGATCCGGGCCACGAAGTCCCAGGTCGTACTGCGCTCGACCATCCCCGACTCGTCCGGCACCACCCTGCTCGCCGTCCACTCAAGGGCGGTCGGCCACGGCGCCCGCATCGTCGACGAGCGCCACTGGGACGGCCTGCCCAAGGGCGACACCAGACGCGTCACGACGGGCGACGTCGTGCCCCGGCCCCGCCACGAACAGCCCCTGGCCGACGAAGCCGGCCCACTTCGGGCCCTGCCCAACCGGGCCGCCGCCGCCCGCGTCGAGGTCGGCCGCCGACCGCTGTCCGTCTATGACGAGCTGACCGGCACCCGCCCGTTCACCGCCAACTCCCCTACGAATGACGCCCGTTGAGCCAGCTGGTCAGTAACCGAATCCGCACCATGGCCATCAAGCTGGGCCTGCCCCACCTCGCCGAGAGCCTGAACCAGTACGCCAAGCGGGCAGACGAAGCGAAGATGGGCTACCTCGACTTCCTCGATCTCCTCCTCGCCGAGGAACTGGCCGTCCGCGATGACCGCCGCTTCCGCCAGGGCCTGCGGCTGTCGAAGCTGCCGCACCACAAGACTCTGGACGACTACGACTTCTCGTTCCAGCCCGAGCTCGACCCGCGCAAGGTCAAGGACCTCGCCACGCTCTCGTTCGTCGAGGCCAAGGCGAACGCCGCCCTGCTGGGGCCGCCCGGCGTGGGCAAGACCCACCTGGCCGTCGCCCTCGCGGTCGCCGCCTGCCGGGCCGGCTACTCGATCTACTTCACCAGCCTCGACGACATGGTCAGACACCTCAAGGCCGCCGAGGCCACCGGGCGCCTGACCAGCAAGCTCCGCACCTACCTGCGGCCGAGCGTTCTCGTGGTCGATGAGGTCGGCTACCAGCCCCTTGAACGCGCCGAGGCGAACCTGGTCTTCCAGGTGATCTCCAAGCGTTACGAAAAGGGCTCGATCATCCTGACCTCGAACAAGACCTTCAGCAAAGCGCACATGTTCCGGCGAACCTGTGCCAGGTAGCGCCGAAACGGGGCAGGTTCCGGCTCGCGCCAGGCCTGTGGGTTTTGGCGGGCCGCGTGGGGCACCGACCGTGAATACTCGGTGTCCGCAGAACTCGCTGACATGGGACTCTGTCCCTCATGAGTGAGTCCACCCCGTATGACCACGACCGAGCCGCCTACTCGCGCGAAGGGCTCGCCCGACTCGTACTGGCCGACAGCGCCACGGAGGTGGCTGACGGCGCCTCGGGGCTGGTGAGCACTCGCAACGATGCCGACACCGGATTTGGCGGTCGGGTCAGCCAAGCCCGGCAGCTGGTCGACCTGGCCGAACGAACTCTGGAATCGGCCGTCATCTACGAAGTCGAACGTGGCAGCTCCTGGGCACAGATCGCGGCCTACCTTGAGATCAGCGCCGAGGAGGCCGAACAGCGGTATACCCCCGCGGTCCAGGCATGGACCCATGCGTTTGAGGAGCCGTACCGACTGGATGAAACCGGTCGCAAGCGCATTCCGCAGCTGCCCACCGCGGCATACGACCCCAACTGGGCATGTACTCAGCTGGATCGGTGGGCATACCTCCGGCACGTCGGAATCGACGACAGGCAGGCCGTCAGCGCCAGCCTCGTCATGGCCGAGGCCGCGGACGAGCAGGCCCCCGCACCCTGACCTAGGGTGTCCGTTCATGCTGCTCCAGCAGTCGGCTGGCGTCGACGTGGTCAGCAAGGTAGATGAGGGTGGCCTGCGGATCCATGCCGAAGGCGGCGGCGACGAGCTTGGGGTCCATGGTGTTGACGAGGTCGACCAGGCGGGTGCCGCGGACCGTCCGTGGTGGGTAGCCGCTGCCGTCAAGGACGTGGGAGAGGTAGGCAGTTGACGCCGGGATCCGGCCGCCCTTGGTTCCCTTGGTGACCACGACGTGGGGGTTCTGCGTCGGCCAGGCCGCCCGGTGGGCGAGGCATCGTTGCAGCACGGCCCAGGAAGCGGGGTCGAGTGGGACCGGGTGCGGTCGTTTGCCGAGCCGGACTATTTGCGTGGCTGGGTCGACGTCGGTGACCTGCAGCATGCGGACCTCGGCGCTGGAGGCTCCGTGCAGCAGGGCGAGCATGCCGAGCAGGGCTTCGTGCGGATGGACCTCGTCGTCGCAGGTCCAACGGCGGAACAGGTGACGCTGTTGGTCGAGTGTGAGGGTTCGGCCTCGGTATCCGCTTCCTTCTTTTGCGGTCAGTCCGCGGGTCGGATCGACGAGGATCACGCGCTGCGAGCGGGCGAAGCCGAAGAACTGCCGCAGCACGGTGAGGCGGCGCTTGCGGGCCTTGGGCAACGTGGCCAGGAAGGCTTCGATGTCGTGGATGTCGACCAGAGCCCAGTCGCCCTTGCCACGCTGATCCGTGAGGAACACCGCCAGATCGCGCATGGTGGCGAGGGCGGCCTCCAAGGTGAGATTGCTGCGCGGGCGGGTGCCGGCCGGGCGGGCCCGGTCCTGGGCTCGCATGCGCGAGGCGTCGAAGGCGGCGACCGCCGGTCGGAGGGATTTGGGGACGGCGTCGACGCGGCGCTTGCGGCGTCCCGCCGCGAGTCGCTCGGCCTGGTCGGTGGGCAGCGCCAGGCCCTGCAGGGTGAAGAAGTCCTCCAACGTGCGGGCGAAGGTGCCCATGGAGCGGCCCGGGCGGCGCGACCTTTCCAGCAGGGCCTGGGGCGAGTTGGAGAGTTCGTCCTGCAGGAGCCGGCCCACCTCGGTGATGAAGCTGCAGGCCCGGGCGACGCAGTGCCGGACGGCCACGTGAGCGACGAAGTTGTCGAGCCAGCCGGGCGGGTCGGTGAGCCGGTCGCGTAGGTGCTCGCCGCGGATGAAGGGCCGCCCAGGGTGTCGTTGCCAGCAGGCCGAGCACAGTCCCAGGCCGGCATGGCGACGCAGTTGGCCGCACTCGTCGCAGACCCGTGGCGGCTGTTTCTGCTGCCGGGGCCGGGAGCACGAGCCGCACCAGCCTGTCGCCTCGCGCAGAAGACCGGGCCGGCAGCAGCGCGGACACAGCGTCCTCGCGGCCTCGCGCTCCGCCCGGCGGCGGCAGTCACGGCACAGACGGTTCCCAGCGACGCGGACCGGATGGCCGCACTCCTCGCAGACGCGCGAGCAAACGACACATCGACCGGTGTCCGCTTGGAGCACTCGGTCCTTGCCGCAGGACGGACAACTCGCCTTCGCCGCCTGTTCCTTCAACGACCGCCAGCACCGACAGCAGTGCTCGCGGTCGAGATAACCGACCGGGGCACCACAGGTGACGCAGTCCTGTTGCTTCTTACCCATCACAAAGTCCGCAGGTCACAGAGGCGGCATCGACCGGCCCCGGGCAGCCGCCGCGACCTTGGGCTGGGCTGCCGCCAGCCGAGGCGGGGCCGCTGGCCGCTCGACCGGGGTGGTGTCGACTTCGATGAGGTCGTTCGGGGTGCACTCCAGCGCGGTGCACAACGCGGCCAGCGTCGACATCTTCACCTGCGAGGGCTCCTTGGTGAACAGCGCGGACACCGACGCGGAGGACAGTTCCAGACCCGCCTTCTCAGCCAGCAGTCGCCGCAGATCGGTCCCGGTCCAGACCTCGCGCTGGGCCGCGGCCATCCGCAGCCGCCATCGGATCTTCATGCCGTGGTGTCCTTCCCGGTCAGCTCGGCCAGAGTGTTGGCGACCGCGCGCTGGTAGGCATCCTCGATAAAAGTCGCGGAGGGCCGGACATAACGCATGGTTGAGCTGACCGTCCAATGGCCGAGTAGTTGCTGGATCGCGACCAGGTCGACGCCGCGCTCGTAGTTGTGGGTCGCACATGCCCTTCGCAGGGCATGTGGGCTGAACCGCTCCGCCGGAGGTCGCCCTTCGAGTTCCATGAGATAGCGGAGCCGGTTGCGGATCGTCCCGCGATGCAGTGGCCCGCCGGACTCGTCCGCGAACAGCACGGGAGAGTCGGGGAACTTGCCCCGCACGTCCTCGAGGAACCACCGCAGCACCAGGTCCAGGCCGTCGAGCATCGGCACCCAGCGCGGACGCGGGCCGGAGGTGTGGGCGCCCTTGCCGAAGCGGACGTGGAGCTTTCCAAACGGGCCGCGGGTGAAGTGCAGGTCCGGCTTCTCCAGCAGCGAGGCCTCCTCGGAGCGGAGCCCGGCGTGATACAGCGTCCGGAACAGTGCGTAGTCGCGGGCGGCGGGTCCGTACTTCCTCGCGGTCGCGATCCGCTGCTTCATGAAGTCGAAGAACTCGTTCACGCGCTCTGGGGTGGGCGGCGGCAGCAGGGCCGGGGAGTCGTCACCGACATGCCGTGAGGCGTTGAACTCGTCGACGGGGCAGACCAGTCGGACCCCGAATGCGGCCTCGATCTCTGCAGCCTTGCGGGCCTGGAGGAAACGGTGGAAACCCTTGAAGATCTGCACGTACTCGCGGCGGGTCGACGTCGCCCGGCCCTTGACCGCGAGGTCACCGACGACGCGGTCGATGTCTTCCGGCGTCACCTCCCACGCTGGCCGACCCAGCGCGACGAGCGTCCGTTCCAGTAGGCCGATGTCGTTGTCGATCGTCACCGGGCTGAACCCGCGGGCTCGCCACGAGGCGACGAACGCCTCCACACACACGGCCTGGAACTGCCATGGGTCCGTCACCAACGGCCCTTGCGGGACGCCACCGCCCGCGATGACCTGCAGCAGCGCGTCGGCCACCGCCACACCTTCCTCGCACCTGAATGGTCAAGGCAGCACCTTGAGAACCTGGGCGCTACCGCGAGAACCAACGAGGACCGCGGGAGGAGGAAACGGCCAGGTGGCAGCGGCAACTCGTGTGAGGGAACAAGGACCAGCCCCAGATGAATGGGGCCAGGTCTTCGGCGACGAGGTCCTCGCCACCGCCATCCTCGACCGACTCCTGCACCACTGCGACGTCATCTCGATCAACGGCAACAGCTACCGCCTCAAGAACCGCCTTCAGGCCATCGACCGGGAAACCGACGTAGCTTGAGCGGTTGACCGTCTCGCCGATATTTGGCTGCTGCCTGAGCTGTCAAGCAGCTTCAGACTGTCACTGGAGCACGGAGGCCGCATCGTCGCTCTTGGCCTGGTAGACGGTCACGACCGAGGCGACAGCGTCGACTTCGATGGGTCCGGTGATCCTCAACCAGATCAGTTCGGGCAGATCATCGGAGCGGTCGAGTCGGCCGACGGCCTCGGCAGGCCAGGGCGACGGCAGCTTCGGCAGGTGGATCACGGAGATCCCGTCAATGAAGATGGGGGCCAGTTCGGGTTCCCACGGACGGACCGAGTAGAGATTGGACAGCGAGATCACTACGTCGGGCTTCCGCGGTCCCTCGCGCAGCCACACGTCCAGCGTATTCTCCTTGCGGTCTTCGTTGGGCTCGTTCAACGAGATTCGCTCGATGAAGTAGCTGATGCAGGACTCCAACGTCCGCGCCGCATTCATGCATCGGTTCTTGAAGGCGTCGGTTGCCCCATGTCCGTCGACCACGGCACAAGACTACGGTGAGCCCCGCCGGGCCGGCTCGATTCCGTTCGCGGAGACCGGCCGCCAGGGCCCCCGCGTCACCGGCCTGCCCTGGCGCCGGGCCCTGCAACTCGGCGCCCTGCTCAACGCCGTAGCCTGACCGAACTGATCGTCCTCAACATCGGCTGCCTCAGCCTCGGGATACGGAGGCGATCTTGCCGCATGCGGGAGGACCTCCATGGTCTGTCGCGCGCCGGCGGAACCGTGGGGTGGGGGCCCTGGCAGTACACGGGGCCGCCGCAGCCCACCAGACCTGCCTGCTGCCCTGTCATGCAAACGCGCGTATGGCAGGAACCGCTTCGCCGTGTCCGACGAATTTCAGCGAGCCCCCAGGTCGAACCACCCGCCGAGGAGCGGCCCGCCACGCCACCAGGGGAACGTGGTCTCCTTCCCGCACCACGCGCCCGGAAGACCCCGACATACGCCCTGAGTGGGAATGTCCCGCAAACATCCTACTTTGGTCATGTATCAGGAATTTTGTAGTCAAGTGATCTACATGGGTAACAAATGTAGTCCTTTCGGGTGATATTTCCTCGTCCGCCTGTGCGAGTGCCTCAGGGTGGTGTGGATCACTTCATAACTTGATCCCAAGTGTTCGCCAGGTCACTCAGGTCGGGGACCCACTGTGGACGGAGGGTCCCCGTCCTGTGCTTGTGCCCTGGTCAAGGGGCAGGGACAGAGCAAGGGGAGAGGGGTTTCGATGCACATACCCACGCGTGCCTCCGGGCGGCGCTTGTGGATGACGTCGCGGGAAAGGAGACGGGGTCGCCGGCGCACGGTGCTGAGGTCGGTGCTCGCGTTGCTGCTCGTCGTGCCGTTCTTCCTCGCCGCCGTGCCGGCGCAGGCCGCCGGCGGCTCGCTGAACGTGTCGGTGGAGGCGGTCCCGGGGACGGTGAAGTCCGGTGAGGGCGCGTCATTCCGGGTGCAGTGGACGTGCAGCGGCAGCGGAACGTGCGACGACGCGAAGATCTCGGTTCCGGTACCGACGGCGCTGGCGTCGTCGAACGCGTTCCCAGACGGTGTTCCTCTGGCGGTGACGAGCCAGAGCTCGCTCCAGATCAACGGGGCCGTCGTGCCGGGGGCGGCCACGATCGTCGGCACCGCTCCGAACCAGACGCTCGTGTGGACGTTCCCGGCGACCGTGGCGACCGGTACGTCCGACACCGTGTCCTTCACTCTCACCCCGCCGAACTCGGTCACCCCCGACGGGGCGACGATCACCCCGGTCGTGACCTTCTCGGCCACCGGCACGGCGGCGGTCACGGCTTCGGCCACCACGACCGTGACCTCGGACGTCTCCCTGAAGGTCTCCAAGGCCAAGTTCGACCCCACCAGCGTCCCGTACGTCAATCAGCAGGTGACCTATGCGATCCTGGTCGGCTACGACTCCCAGTTCCCCACCACGGGTGCTCCCACCCAGTACGCCCGCACGATGGAGAACGTCTGCTCCGGGCTCGGAACGCAGGCGCTTGAGAACCTGACCGTCGTCGACACTCTTCCCGCCGGGGCGCAGTTCGTGAGCGCCACGCACGGCGGTGTGTACAACTCGGCGACGGGCACCATCACCTGGAGCCTCGGCTCGTCGATCAACGACACCGCGCCCTATGCCTGCAAGCCGTACTCCGGCAGCACGACCTGGACGGGTGTGCCGCTGAAGGCGACCATCGTCTACCCCGACGGAGTGTTCAGCGCCAACCCGGACCCGAGCGCGGTCACGAACTCGGTCGTGGCCACCGCGAACGCGTGGGGCCAGCCCTCCGAAAAGCTCTCGTCGAACGGTTCCGCCTCCCACGCCCTGCGCGAGGGCTCCGCCGGTGCGAGTGTCGAGAAGAGGCCCGGCTACGACTGGGCGATCGGATCGCCCCTCTACCGCACCGTGCACACCCAGAACAACAGCATCTACGACCTGAGCGGCACCTCGAACGAGCCGACCACGGGCCGGTGGACGTTCACCGACATGATGCCGTGCGCGCTGACCTCGCCGACCGATGACAAAGACATCGGCTGCGCCACCCCCGCGTTCGTGGATCTGCAGTTCTCCGCGGACCGGTACCTTCCCGCGTTGCAGGTGAACTGGACGACGAACGCCGGCAGCACCGGATCGTGCAAGATCGCCGCGGGCACGTCGATGAGCGACACCGCCAGGCGCTACTGCGACGGCACCAACGGCACCACGCCCACCCCGGTGCCCGCGGGCGAGTGGATCACGAAGATCGAGGTGGACACCCCGATCCCTCCGTTCGGTGGCGGCAGCCTCTTCATCCACGGCCGGGTCTCCCAGCACGTGCCGTTCAGCAACGTCGGCACGGTGTACACCAACCCGAACCTCCACGTGGACCGCTCCGACGTCCACCCCTGGTACGTCACGGTGGAGAACTGCCCGGTCAAGAACGTGATCACCTTCGAAGGCGGGCGCCAGTACCTTCCGCGCGAACCACAGACGGCGGACAGCGCCGCCGGTATCTGCGGCTACCGGCAGGTCATGACCAACCCGTTCACGCTGCGACCGGTCAAGTCGATGTACGATCCCGCGATCCCCGAAGGCTCCCGCCCCACCACCCCCGCGGTGCAGACCGGCGACCGACTCACCGTCGATCTCGCGATGAACCGGGCACAGTGGAGCGCGGACCAGGCGGTCCTCGACGCGTCGACCTTCACCCCGACCGTGACCGAGTACCTCCCGGCCGCGCTCACCATGGTCGAGGACTCGCTCCAGATCGCGGGAGACGCGACGTTCGCGGCCGCGCTCGGCGCACCGCACATCGCCGTCGAGACGGTCGACTACCTGGGTGAGCAGCGGCAACGGGTCACGGTGACATTCCCGGACGCCCAGATCACTTCGAAGGCGACCCTGGGCCGGACCGCCTACGTGCGGTTCCAGGTTCGCGTCAAGCAGGGTGTCCCCGCGGGCGTCTACGCGAACAACTACCTCCTCACCGGCGCCGAAGGCGGGCCTCGCGTGCCCGACACCTACCTGCAGTGCGCGTCCGGGACGATGGTCGACGCCGGCCTCCGGCCGACCACCGACCACGCCGCCGCCATCGGGTGCCTGGCCTCCGCGAGCTTCAACGTCCTCCCCGTGTCCGGCGTGAACACGAGCAAGACGGTGAAGGGCGCCTACGACGCCGACGCGATCGGTGCCCCCGGTGTCGGAAGTACCGACCTGTCCGGCAAGGCCGAGTACACCATCCGCGTCGCGAACTCGGGATCGGTGGACATCCGCAACGTGGTCGCCTACGACATGCTGCCGCGGATCGGTGACTCGCTGATCCTGCCCGGCGCCCAGGACGCCCGGGGCTCGGCGTTCCCGGTGCACCTGACCGGACCGGTCACGGCGCCCGCGGGCGCGACCGTGCGGTACTCCACCAGCGCCAACCCCTGCCGCGGCGACCTCGCCGGAACCGGCGGCGGCGCCGTGGACAGCGCACCCGCCGGCTGCGAGAACGACTGGGCGGCCACGCCACCCGGTGGCGACTACGGAGCGGTCACCGCCCTGCGTATCGACTTCGGGTCCCGGGTCTTCGCCCCTGGAGATGCCGAGAACACCGTGCTCGCCGTCAAGGCCACGGGCCCGAACACGACCACGAGTGCCGCCCTCGACGGCATCGCGTGGAACAACACCGCCGTCGCCGGTGTCGAAGCGTCATCGGGAAAGCCGATCCTGCCGACCGAGGCATCGGCCGTCGGGCTGCGGCTCCTGCCGGATGTCGTCTGGCAGAAGACCGACAGCCGCACCGGGGCCCTGCTCGCGGGCTCCGAGTGGACCCTCGCCCCGGTGCTCAAGGACGGCGAGGCGATGCCCGACGGGTGGCCCCGGACGATCACGGACTGCACCGACGCGGGGTGTTCGGGCGCCGATCAGGACCCGGCCGCAGGGCAGTTCCGTCTGGCCGGCATCCCGTGGGGCGCGTACACGCTCACGGAGACCAAGGCACCGTCGGGACATCTGCCCCTCAAGGACCCGATCGCGGTGAACATCGTTCCCGCCGAGGTCGACCGCGGCACCTACCTGTTCGACCTGGGGAAGATCAAGAACGACCCGGGTCAGGGCGAGTGGACGCTGTCCAAGACCTCGGACCCGCCCTCCGGCACCACCGTGAGAGCCGGGGACACGATCACCTACACCCTGACCGTTGCCAACGGCTCGCAGTACCCGGTCCACGGCATCGCGCTGACCGACGACCTGGGCGATGTCCTCGACGACGCCACGTTCGGCTCCCTCACCGCCGACGACGGAGGCCGGGCGGTCCGGGCATCGGATGACACGATCACCTGGAACGTGGACGAACTGGCCGCCGGCGCCACACACACGGTCAGCTACACCGTGAAGGTGCTGCCGGACGGGCAACGGGGGAACAACCGCCTGGGCAACGTCCTCGCGCCCACCGGCACGACCGACCCCGACTGCGAGGACGCGCGCGTCTCCTGCACCGGGCACCCGGTACCGCAGCTGAACTCCTGGAAGACGGTCGAGGCCGGCCGGACTCCGGTGGCCGCCGGGACGGTACTGACGTACACGCTGTTCTTCGAGAACACGGGTGCGGCACCCGCGACCGTGGCGAGCGTCGATCTGCTCGACCACGTGATCGACGACGCGGACATCACCACCGAACCCACCAGTTCGGACGGTCTCACGGTCGCCCGTGACGGGAACCGCATCACCATCACCGGTGAGGTCCCCGCAGGAAAGACCCACAAGGTCACCTACCAGGTCACGGTCAAGGCGGACGGCGAGCGCGGCGATGACATCGCGGCGAACTTCCTGCTCCCCGACGACCCGAAGAACCCGCCGGTCACGCCGACCTACCCGGTGTGCCAGCCGGACGACGTGGAGCGTCCTGACTGCACCGTCACCCCGATCGGGCGGCTCCTGACCGGCAAGACGGTCTCCGCCGACACCACCCCGGTCGGGACCGGGACGGTGCTGACCTACACCCTCACCTTCGACAACCAGGGCGGAGCACCGTCGGCCGTCGACCACACCGACCTCCTTGCCGACGTGCTCGACGACACCGACCTGACCAGCGCCCCGAAGGCATCCGACGGCGCGCTGCGCGTATCGCCGGTGACCGACGGCTCGTTCACGGTCACCGGAGAACTCAAGCCGGGCCAGACCGTCACCGTCACCTACCAGGTGACGGTCAAGGAGGAGGCCGGCCGGGGCAACAACACCGCCGACAACTTCCTGGTCCCCGCCGGTGGACAGCCGCCGTCGAAGTGCGTCGAGGGGAGTGCGGACTGCACGGTCACGCCGCTGCCGAACGTGGCCGCCGTGAAGTCCTCCAACCCCGAGTCCGGCGCGACGGTCGTCGCGGGCCAGGAGGTCACCTACACGTTGACGTTCACCAACACCGGCAAGGCGGCGGGCCCGGTCGACCACTCCGACCGCCTGGAGAAGGTGCTCGACGACGCAGACCTCACCGGAGCCCCGACCTCCTCGGACCCCGCCCTGTCGGCGACGTCCGGCAAGGACGGGACCATCCGGGTCACCGGCACGCTCGCACCCGGACAGACGGTGACCGTGAAGTACACGGTCACCGTGAAGCCCGACGGGAAGCGTGGCGACAACCGGCTCGGGAACGTCCTCGCGAAGACCGCGAACACCACTCCGCAGTGTGGTGCCGACGGGGTGTCCTGCACCGAGCACCCGGTCCCGGAGATCGTCGGAACCAAGTCGGTCAACCCCGCCTCCGGAACCCCCGTGGTCCCGGGCCAGGAGCTGACCTACACGCTGACGTTCACCAACACCGGCCAAGCCGCCGGCGCCGTGGACAAGGCCGACGACCTGACCCATGTGCTCGACGACGCCACCGTGACCAGCGAACCGGCCGCCTCCGACGACGCCCTCTCCGTGTCCAGGGATGGCAAGCGGATCCGGATCACCGGTGAGATCGGGCCCGGGCAGACCATCACGGTGTCCTACACCGTCAAGGTCAACCCGACCGGCGAGCGCGGCGACAACGTGCTCGCGAACTACCTGCTCAACCCGTCGCAGGAGCCGCCCACCGAGCCGGTGTGCCGACCGGGCAGGACGAGCCCGCCCGACTGCACCACCAACCCCGTCGGAGACGTCGCCCCGGCCAAGTCGGTCGACCCCACGACGGGCACGACCGTGGACGACGGGCAAGTCCTCACCTACACCCTGTCGTTCACCAACACCGGACACGGCCCCGCCCCGGTCGACTACACCGATCACCTCGCCGGTGTGCTCGACGACGCCGAGTGGACAGGAAACGTCACCGCCGGTGACGGGCTCACCGTGACCGGACCGGCCGACGGCACCCTGCTCATCAAGGGGACCGTCGCTCCCGACCGGACCGCGACCGTGACGTATCAGGTCAAGGTCAAGGCCCACGGCGACCAGGGCGACCACCGCCTCGGGAACTTCCTCGCCCCGGCCGGCCAGCAGCCGCCGACCGAGTGCGTCCCGCAGAACCCCCTGTGCACCGAGAACCCGACCCGCCCGTCGGCCACGCCGGGATCCGAGGGGCCGGGTGGGATCCTGCCCAAGACCGGTGCCCAGATCTCGGCCACCGTACTCGCCGCAGCCCTGCTGCTCGGGCTCGGCGCCTGGATGGTCGTGCGCAGCCGCCGCTCCCGTGACGGTGCCGGCCTGCACTGACACACACGGCCTGCCCCAGGCCCCAACCCCCTCGGGTTGGGGCCTGGGGCGGGGTGCACGCACACCATCCCCGTGCCATCCCCATGCGCCGGGTGGATACCGGCGCTCCTCATCGCCCGCCGGGGCGACCGGAATGTCCTGCCACAGGGCCGAGACCGCGCTGGAGGCCGGCCAGGCAGGGGCTGATATGACGTCAAGAGGTAGTAAATTCCATCAAATCGGTCATATGCGACTAACCATCTCATTTCTCTTGACAATCACCATCCGGGCCAGAAGGATCAATGCCAATCCCTCCACGGAGCCGACGTCCCATACCGGCTCCGTCTCCGATCGTCGACCGGTCGAGCCACCATCACCAGCCGTGAAGGCAGTGGCGGCCAGGAACCCGACCATCCGCCGTCAAAGGCCCACTGAAGGAGCGGAGATGACATTTCGGCAGTACAAGACCCTGCGCGACCGCCTGACCGGCACGGTATGCCTCGTCACCGGAGGTGCCCAGGGCATCGGTTGGGCCGTGGCACGCCTCCTGGCCGGGCACGGCGCGACCGTCCATGTCTGTGACATTTCGAGGAGCGACATCGAGGCCGCGCGCTCCAGGGCGTCGTCCGGCTCCCTCCACTTCGAGCAGGTGGACGTCACCGACCGGCACGCCCTGGAGGCGTGGATATCCGCCGCTCACAGCCGCCACGGGCGCGTTGACGTACTCGTGAACAATGCGGCGTACAGCCGCTGGGTGGACGACGCAGACATGAGCGATGACGACATCGAACGCACCATGCGGACCAGCTTCGACGCCATGGTCCACGCGACCCGCGCGGTGGTGCCCCTGATGCTGGCCGGCGCGGGCGGGCAGATCATCACCATGGGATCGCTGGCAGGGAGCGTCTACGTCCGCGGTCCCGCCGCCGCCTACGCCGCGGCCAAGGCGGCGGCGGAGGCGTACAGCCAGATACTGCGCCTGGAACTCGCGCACACCTCCGTCGATGTGACGCTGGTGCGCCCCGGAGCGGTGGCCGGTACGAACTTCTTCCGCCAGGTGTCGTCCCGGAGGATGTCGAGGCTCAGCGACCTCTTCCCGGCGGCGACACCGGAGCAGGTCGCGGCGGGCATCGCCAGGTCACTGGTTCGACCGCGCCCCGTGGTGAACGTCCCCGCCTATGTGCCGTACGTCGCGGCCTTCCACACACTGGCGCCGGAGAAGCTGAGGCGGCTCGCCGAGCTCAGCGGTGAGTCGAGACGTGACTATGCGACGGCGAGGGGCCGCCGAGCCGGGAGGCGGGTAGGCCGGTGAAGATCGCGCTACTGGACATGGACGGCACACTCACGCCCAGCGCGCTGGGGATGGCCATGCTCGGATCCCGACCCGCCGCGAGGCTGATAGACCCCGTGGCGATGAAGGACCTCGGGCGGCTCTACCGGGATTCCCAAGGCTCCGTCACAAGCATGTACGCGCTCCACGAGAAATACGCCCAGACGCTGGCCGGCCTGCCCGAGTCGGCGATACAGGAGCTGGCGGAGGAGGTGTGGCAGAGCGAGAGGATCTCCATCTACCCCCACACCAAGCCACTGATCGACCTGCTCCATCTGGCCGGGTACCGCACGGTCCTGGTCTCCGGGAGTCCGGACGAGATCGTCCGTTTGGTCGCCCGGGACCTCGGCGCCCACGCCGGGTGCGGAACCCGGCTCGTTCGCTCCGGGGGCCAGTACACCGGCCGTCTCGAACAGGCTCCCGCGCTGCCGGGAGGGAAGAGAGCGGTGCTGGAGGAGGTGGTGCAGCCCGGGGCGGTGGATTGGAACGTCGCGTACGCGCTGGGAAACTCCTGGCCGGACATCGAGGTGCTGAACCGCGCCGGATTCTCGCTGCTGTTCGAGCCGGACCCCCATATTCGCGAGGCCGCTGAATGGTTCGGGATCCGGCAGGCGACTCGCCGCACCGTGCTGGAGCAGACTCGGGAACTGCTGTCGGCCTCACTGGCCGCGGCGGCGGGCGACGTTGGAAGGCGAAACTGATGGGAGGCCGACGAAAGGCCCGCATAGCCATCATCGGCGCCGGCGTATCCGGGATCTGCCTGGCGGTCAAGCTCAAACTGTCCGGAAACGACGACTTCGTCGTCTTCGACAGGGGAGGGACAGTGGGGGGAGTGTGGCGGGAGAACGTCTATCCGGGTGTTTCCTGCGACGTCCCGAGCAGGATCTACTCCTTCTCGTTCGCGCCAAACCCTGACTGGGATGCGTATTTCGCCCGAGGTGACGAGATTCGCTCCTACCTCGATCGTGTGGTGGAGAGATACGGGATCGGTCCTCATCTGAGACTGGGTGAAGAGGTGGTGGAGGCCCGGTTCGTCGCGGGGGAGTGGAGAGTTCTGACGGCGCGGGGGGTGGAGTCGCGCTGGGACTTCCTGATAGCGGCCACCGGCCTGCTCGTCCAGCCCGCCCTGCCCGAGCTGGAGGGGAGGAACGCCTACCGGGGAGTCGCGATGCACTCCGCCCAATGGGAAAGCGGCGTCGACGTACGGGGGAAGCGCGTCGCGATCATCGGCACGGGGGCGACAGGAACGCAGATGACCTGCGCACTCGCCGAGGAGACCGAGCACCTCTACCTGTTCCAGCGCACCGCGCAGTGGGTCTTCCCGAAGCCCGCGCGACGGTACTCCGTGACCACGAAGGGACTCCATCGCCTGGTGCCGGGCTTCAGCCGGCTCGCGGACCGCTTCTGGCGGGTGGCCTTCCAGGGCACCATAAGCGCGGCAGCGGTCAGCGCGGGATGGCAGCGGAGACTGATCGGAGGGATCTGCCGGCTGTCCCTCAGGCAGGTCCGCTCCAAGGAGCTGCGGCGGCTGCTCACCCCTGTGGACGATCCGATGTGCAAACGCCTGGTGGCGGCTTCCGGGTTCTACCGGGCCGTGCAGCAGCAGAACGTCACGGTAGTCGGTGAGGAGATCGAGAGGATCACGGAGCGGGGGATCCTGACCCGTGACGGCAGGGAAAGGGAAGTGGATGTCATGGTCTTCGCCACGGGGTTCCGGGCGGATACCTTCATGCGCTCGGTGAACGTGGTCGGAAGAGCCGGAAGAACCATCGAGGACGTCTGGTCCGACGGCCCCAGGGCCTATCGCACGGTTGCACTGCCGGGCTTCCCCAACTTCTTCATGATGGTCGGCCCGAACAGTCCGTTCTCAAGCGAGTCGGTCATGCGTATCGCCGAGACGCAGTCGGACTATGTCCTCCGGTGGATCGAGCTCTTCGAATCCGGTGCCGTTGCGGAGATGTCCCCCACCCAGGAAGCCGCGGACAGGTTCAATGAACTGCTGCGAAGTGCCATGCCCGGCACGGTCTTCTCGTCCGGATGCGCCTCCTGGTACCACGATTCCCGGGGAAGTCTGATGGTCTGGCCCTGGACGGTGAGATCGCATCACAGGATGCTGTCACGGATCCAGCTTTCACACTTCGACATCCGGCAGCGCGAGGAAGCCGGCCGGTCCGGGCCGGGAAGCGAGAGTGGCGCGTGCCCGTGAAACCATCCCTGCTCTTCGTTCACGGACTCGGCGCCGACGGGACGTACTGGGGCGACGTGCGCAGTCTCCTCACCCGGTACGAGTCGTACGCCTATGACCAACGCGGACACGGGCGAAGCCCGTTGGGAGACGAGACACTCACACTCGATCTGCTCGCGCGAGACCTGGGTGCAGCCGTCCGGAATTCCCCCGTGCCGGGCCCGGTGGTCCTGGTCGGACACTCGGCCGGAGGCGCCGCCATTCTCCGGCTCGCCGCTCTGGAGCCGGCGCTGTTCGGCCCGGAGTCGGAGATCGTCGGCGCGGTCCTGGTCAGTGCGTCCCGGCTGGACTTCCGCTGCTCGGTGAGCGGATATCCGGGGCGCCTTCTGGAGCGGTCCCTGCTCTCTCTGCCCCGCGCCGCTCTGCGGTACGAGCACGGCGGACCCGTCGGCCGGTTGACGGCACGCGGTGCGATGGGGGCGATAAGGGTGATCAGTGGCCGGTCCTGGCCCCTCTACGGGCCCAAGGCCTCGGCGGGTGCCCGGCGCGAGTTCTCGACCCTGCTTGCGAGAACTCCGCCCCACACGTTGAGCGTCATGCTCGAACTGCTCTCCGACTTCTCGCTGCCGGATCTCGCCGCCCTGCGGAGGGTTCCGGTCCTGACAGTGACCGGGGAGCGCGACAGAATAGCTTCGCATGAATACCTGAGGAAACTCTCCGAAGAGCTCCCGTCCGCCCGGTCGGCCGTGATCCCGCGCGCCGGCCACGTCCTTCCGCTCGAATGCCCGGCGGATTTGAGCGGCGAGATCCGGAAATTCCTCGAAACGTCGACGACTCCCAAGGAGCACGGCCAATGACGATCGCCAGTCAGTCGCAGAACCCCTCGCACGGATACAACGAGAGTTCGATCGGCCACAAGGTGCACAGTGAACTCGAAAGGCTTCGCCGCCTTGAGGGGGCGCTGGATCCCGACACCATCGGCCTGCTCTCCGACTGCGGGGTACGGCCGGACTGGCGCTGTCTGGAACTGGGCGCGGGCGCCGGGTCGATCGCGTACTGGCTCGCCGGGATGTGCCCCGAGGGAAGTACCACCGCCGTGGACCTGGACACCCGCTTCCTCGACCCGGGCATGGCCCGCAACCTCACGATCAGTGAACAGGACGTCCTCGACTGCGACTTCGCTCCGCAGTCCTTCGACCTGATCCACACGCGCGCGCTGCTGCTTCACCTCCCCCAGCGGGACGAGATCTATCGGCGCGCCGCTCAGTGGCTCGCTCCTGGTGGATGGCTGGTGACCGAGGAACCCGTGATCATCGATGACCGCGAATCGCCCTATCCGGAGTTCAGCAAGATGACCCGTGCCGTCAGAACTCTCTGGGGAATGCACGGGGCGGACTTGCGGTGGTCGAGGTCCCTGCCCGGTCTGGCCCTGCGGAACGGTCTGACCGATCTGTCCGTCTCCACCCGGATCATGCAGTGCGGGCAGGGCGGCGCGGGTGACCGCCACTGGACGTTCATGATCAATCAGATGCGCGATCCGTTGATAGCCACCGGACTCCTCTCGCCGGGGGAGTGGCAGGCGGGCATCGACTCATTCGACGATCCGGCCTTCATCGACATCAGTCTGGTCATGATCTCCGTCCGGGCCCGTCGCCCTGTCTGACGGTACGCCACACGGGGCAGGCCCGGCTGGCCTCGCCATCGCAGGTGTAGGGCTCCTCGTTGCGGCGGGAGCCGATGGGAGGCCCGGCCAGGCTGTTGAGCTGCCGGCCCTGGAGCCCGAGGCCGTGTCGTGCCGTGAGGCGCCTACCTCGACAGCACCGTCCGCCGAGGACTCGGTGCGGATGACGGCGATGTTCAGGGCGCTGGCCGTCGGTGCGCCTGCGGCTGTTCTCGAAGGTCCCCTCGCACGAGGGCGGGGAGGCGTGCGCATGCGACATCCATCCGTGGGGGTGTCCCAGCCGGCCGTCTGCCACCACCCGTCACCGCGGCCCGCGCCAACATCGCCGCGACTCGCGCCGTCACGGCCACGTCCATCCTGAGAGCGTCGACTGCCGGCCGTACGCCTTGCCCTCACCGCACCCGCCTGCCGACTCCCCGACGGCCAGGCCCTCGCCGACATCCTCGAAGAAGGATGGATACCCGTCCTCGCCTCCATCCACCGCCAGATCGGCCTCTGGCAGCGAGCCGATGAGGTGCTCGGCCCCGAAACGGTCCTTCGCATGCTCACCCTGCACGGCTCCCGCACCGAATCCGTCGGCGAATGGTGGGGATCCGGCTGGTACGGGACCGCCACCCGCCGCGCGATCGCCCGCGCGGTGGGCGACAGCACCCTGCCTGCTGCGGTCTCCGCCGTCTTCCCGGACACTGAGCACCCGGCCCGACGTGGGGGTCTGCCACCCCGACCTGCTTGACGACGACACCTTCGCCTGGATCACCGAAGCCGTCTTCAAAGAGGGAATGCTGCGGCGCGAAGCCGGGCTTCCGGCCCCGTCGGCCGTGATCCTCCTGGGCTGGGCGGCTCAGGACCCCGGCGACATCCGCCGCCAGGACATTGGGGGAGGCGAGACTTCTGCCACCGACGCGAGTGCGGACTGTCCCTGACCGGATCTCCGGTCCAAGTTGGCCCACCCTGCGGTTCCGGTAGGCAGTCCCGAGGACGTCCGACGCGTGGCTTCGCCGATCGCTGGAGGACCCTCGCCAGGTTTGAGGATCGTGTCTCCGCCTGCGGGCGGAGACACGGTCGGGACGCCCGAGCGCGTCAGCCGGGCTTCAGAAGGCCGCTCCAGGTCGGCAACGCCTCGGCGTACCAGGTGCTGCTCCGGATGGTCCAGCGGTCCTACCCGGGGCGTCAGCGGTCTGTGCGAGCCGCGACCAGCCGCGGTACGGTCGCTATCCTTCTTATGAAAAGTTTTTGATGACACGTCAGAACTGCGAGGGGCTTCCGAAAGTGGCTGGGAATAATGACGGTGGCGATGCCCGCAGGCAGGCCCTGGAGACCTGGGCCAGCGCGATCGGCAAGCCGGTGGGAGAGAACTACACTCCCTACTCGCGCTGCAAGGAATGCTTGACCACGGTCGAGTGGAAGATGTCCACCGGAGGCAAGTGGATTCCCTTGCAGCCCAAGGACCTGCCCAGTTCTCGAGTCCCAGCCAGGGTCGCCTGGCACGAGGATGACGATGGGTTGGTGCGTCCTGGCCGGAGGGCGGGACGGTGTCGGGTGATCCACTAGGCCGTGTGTCCCGCCAGGGTTGGCACCTTGGAGCCCGAACTCGACGAGGTGCGAAGGATGCTCGGAGTCCGGGGCCGCAGCTATCGGATCGTTACCGGCGAGGACACGCCGCTGAACCTTGCCCCTAACGAGTACGGCATCTCGCTGGCTGCGGAGCAGGAGGGCGCGCTCTTCACTGAGAAGGAGGTCGATGATCGTGATGTCGCGCCTGCGGATGTGTCGCGGTGGGACGACTGGCTCCGGGTCCAGGCCGCCGATCCTGGTGAGTTGACCAATCCGGTCTACGTTGCGCTCAACCGGATGGGTGAGCGCGTCGAAGGAACCTGGCTGATTCCCCGAACCCCGAAGAACGAAGGCCAACTGCGACGGCTCGCAGACCAGAACGGCTGGAGCTGGACCGACCTTCCCGGGTCCGGGCCGGATGTACTCCCCTTGCCGCACCCCCGCACCGGGGACAGTTGATGTGGGTCGGCCTTTGCGTCGCGAGTGCATGGAGGCGGGCGGGGCAAGTCGAGCTGCGAGGAGCTGTTTGAACGGCTGAGGGCGCAATTCGGTATCGCCGACCGCTGTCACCACGGCGGAGCACGGCGTTGGCCGTGGGCCGTGTGTCCTCCACGAGCTGCGGGCGAAGGTCGAAGCAGGCTGCCGCGACAGCTCCGCCCGCCAGGGTGGGGCTCGCGTTCGAGGACGGTCACCGGCCGACCGGCGCGCTACAGCCGGAAGGCGACGACCAGGTTGGCGAGGCCCGCGCCGACGACGATGACACGGTGGCGGTCCGAGGGACTGGTCATCGGCGGACTGCCGAAGTTGACAGACCCGTGGGTGCGTGGTGGAGCCGGAGGTCGGCGACGTAGAGCGCGGCGCCCCGACCAGTGGGGCCAGGGGAGGCGTAGCGGCTGACCTCGAAGTGCCAGTCGACGTTCCCCCGGGAGTGGGCCCGGTACGGCCTGGCGAGGGCCGCCGCCTGCGCCCCGCAGGGCCGGGCCCGCGCACGCCACCGCGAGCAGTTCCTGCTTCGCCGCCAGGAACTCCTCGACGCATCCTGTCAGCAGCCCGTTCATCGCCGCGCACGCCCCAGCCAGCGACAGCCGATCGCTAAGGCGGACCAGGGTCATCGGTTGTGGAAGTAGCCGATCGGCTGTTCCTTGGCGACGGACAGGACGTCGTTGAACAGCCACTGACACTGGGTGGAGGCGCTGCGCATACGCCGCAGTCGGCAGGCGGTGGATCCACTCAGACAGGTCGATCCCGGCGCCCAGTTCGGAGGGTGCGAAGAACAGGTGCTCGCGGGCCCTCGGTAAGGATGGCCGTCACGAGGTTGGAGTCGTCGAGCTGTCGCGTACCTCTTCGCGGGAACCGGCCGATGTTGTCGGTGTCGGGAACTACGCTTCCGAGAGCGCCATCGACTGGGGGTTTCGTGTACGACAACTCGCTGACAGTGGACGTCCCGCTCGGCCCATTCGAGGGGACACCGGTCACCGTTCACTCGGCCAGGGGCAGGAACGCCAAGCTGCACACCACGACGGACTGCTCCCAGCTCCGGACCTCGGCGGTCACGACAGTGCGGGTCCCGCTGGACGCCGCGACGGTCGGACGGCTGTGCGCCCAGTGCTGGTCCTGGGGGCCGTGGACGAGGCCGGGGAGTGGGCTGGGCGTCTTCCTGCGGGCGCTCGGCGGGGTCGGATTGCTGTTCCAATTGCAGTGCTACGCGGGGCCGGACGAGGACATCGACTGGGACAGTGAGGAACTTCAAGCCGCAGCCGGTCTCCTTCGCTTGGTGATCGCGCATCAGGCGGACGAGGAGGACGACGAAGCCTTTGACGAGGACGCCTATCAGGACGCCAGGTGGCTGCGGGACCGCGTCTTCGGCCTGTGGCGCTCCGCCGCCCAGAGCCTGCACGAGGCCGAGAGCACCGCGGCGATGTTCCCCTGGCTCGCGGACTGGGTGAGGCCGAAGCTGGCGGCGAAGATGCACCACCTGGAGGAACTCCGCGGCCAGGCGGCGCTGTTCGTTGACCCGACAGGGATCCTCGCTGGCGCGGCCGCGGCCGGCATGAGTGAACCCGACCTGCCGGTGAGCGATCCGGCGTTTGGTGCGCTCGGCAAGAGCGGCGACATCGGCAAGGGCCTCAAAGCGCTCTGGCACGGCTGGCAGCACGACGCCGCCCGCAGCAGGAACGGTTCCACTCGGCCGTCCTACGCCGTGGCGAGCCTTATGCGTGGAATCCGGAGCAACCGCAAGGGCTATGACCAGGCCCGCGAGGCCGCCGAGCTGCTCGTCGCCTCCTGGGCGGAGCACGCGCGCGCCGCCGCCGCGGCGGACCCCGTACCCACGCAGTTGGTGACGGCGACGCTGTCGGAGATCAAGGAGAAGACCCCGCACCGACCCGAGCACGGCTTCCTCCATGACCTCGACTCGTGGACGCTTGGCGTCCTGGTCACCCATCTCACCGAGGCCGACTGGGGCCGCCGAACCCTCACTCTCCACGTCCCCGCACTCGTCGCGGAACGCCTCCTCGCCACATCCTGGCCGCTCGCCTGCAAGCCCCTCGCCGACGACACCGAGCCCCCGAACGGCGACGAGCACAGCACCACGAGCCACGTCCAGCCCGGGGTGTTCGACGACACCCCGGTCCTCGAACGTAGGCCGGTCTCCGTCGAGCACCTGCGTGCCCTTCGAACCTTCACACCCGACGTCGACCCGCTGTTCATCGTCTTCTCGACGAGCGGCGGCGCCGAAGTCCTGCCGCTGACCGTGATCGAGAAGCGTCTGGCCGACGGCTGGCAGGGCGTGATCGTCGCCGGCGCATCCGACCTTCCGGCCAGCCTGATCAAGCCCTGGGCCGAACGCATCGGAACCGAGCCCGAGACGGGCACGTCCCTGTGGCCCCAACCCGCCCTGGACGCCGACGACCCGCGTTTCGGCGCTGAACTCGGCCTGGAGGACGGCGGACCGCTGGCTGCCTGGCTCGCCTTCGACGACCGGGACCGCGAACGCAACCTGCGGCTCCTCGCCATCGCCCGCGGTGTGCACGACCTGCGCACCCTGGACGGCGGCCACGACCGCGACGGCCGCGGAAGGGCGGTGCCCTGGGAGGTCTGGCACGGCCTGCTCGCCGAAAGAGCCCTCGACCTCGAACCGTTCGAGTCCCCGAGCGGCGACTGGCGGCGAAGGGGAAGCGGCATCCCGCTTGGTGCCCTCACGGACGTCCAGATCTACACCACGAACGCCAACCCGCAGATCCAGGGCAAGGGCCACTCGCCCATGTGCCGGCACTCCAACGAGCGCGGTGCCGCGGACGACGACCTCCTGACCCCCGCAGACCTCCTCGGCCGCGACGACCTCCGCAACCACTGGTGCAGAAAATGCGGCGGCTACGCCGTCCGCAGGCTCACCGACACCCAGCTCTCGTACTACCGCGCGGCACATCGCCTCCATAACCTTGCCCAGGATCTCGACCGGCAAGGGGCAGGCCACCACCACACCGACCTCGAGACCACCGCCGCAGAGCTGGCTTCGCTCGCCGACTGGCACCCGATCGGCGAGCGCCACTGGTCGGGGCGCGGCTCCGGGAAGTGGCGCAGAATCGTCTGCGACCTGCAGAACAAGGTCCAGGCCCTACACCGTCGTGACGCGCCCTGACCGCCGCGCCGTCGGCAGTAGCCGCGGCGAGGTGCTCGGCCCCGGGATCACTTCGAGGCCGCAGACGATGAGTACTCGCGGGCGCCGACAGGTTTGCTGCAGGTGGCCGCCAGTGATGCAACAGTCTCGGAGGTGGGTGCGGTCCTTGGCTTCCCGGGTGCTTGTCATAGATCGCCCATATGCTCATTGCGAGGTGCAGCGGAGATCATCTAGGAGCGGCCGTGAAGCCCGGAGACATCACCATCCCCGAGCGCCTGGGGCATCTCAGTCGTGACCCTCGTGGGTATCCGGTGATCGCGACGGTGGACCGCGGCAGCGACGGCGTCGACTTCGGCTCGATCGACGAGCACCGCAAGCTGGTCCTCGCAACCTTCGACTGGTGCGCGGTCTGCGGTTTGCCGTTCCGCGACGAGGCGCGGTGGCAGTTCGTCATGCATATGCCGGAAGGGGGCAGTGTCGACGCCATCTGGAGCGGCGAGGCCCCGGTGCACGAGATCTGTGGTGTCTACGCGGCACAGGTCTGTCCGTTCCTGTCGTCTCCGGGCGCGCGTCTGGGCGACGACGGCCGCCGAGGGCAGCGTCGACCGGCCAGCGTGCTCGCGGCCAGCTACACTGGCACGGATGCGGTGGAGATCAAGTCCTCCGGACTGCAGGACGACATGCACGTCGTGCACTTCTCCCATACCTCTGTCGTCGACAGGTTCACGTACTCCGACCGCAGCGAACTGCACGACCGCTACCGGGAGTTGCTGACGACGGAGACGCGCATCGAGCTCTCTCCCGGCGAGAAGACCCTGGTGGACCGTTTCAACGCCACCAGTACGCCGCCAGGCGAGGACGACCCCGGTGCGACGGTCACCGGCGCGGCCGTGATGGTGGGGGCGGGATACGCCCGCAACGTCTTCCGCCTGAGTGGGATGAAGACCTTCCAGGGGTCCTCGTACGCCACCATCGCGGCGGCGTTCCTCGCCGACGGCGGACTGCGCAATGCGGCGGAGACGTTTCCCGATGAGTCCGGTCGAGCGGCGGCGCAGTGGCTGCTTGAGCAAGGTGACCGCCTTCCGGCGGCGCTTGCTCGCTGGCGGGCGGACGGCATGGCGCAGACGACCGGCCGTACGGCTCCCAAGGCCAGGCCCACGGGGCCGGGGCGTGCGGTCCCGAAGAACGCCGCGGGTCCCTGTGGCTCCGGCCGGAAGGCCGGCCGTTGCCACCCGGCGGGGTTGTGAGGAGCTGAGTACGCCGGGAGTGGCGGCGGATCCTCTGCGGCACGTCGACCGGGCTCAGAGACACCGGCCGCCCCGGCATGCCATGACCGCGGAGTGCACACGCACGACACCTGATCAAGCCTTCGGAGTCGTCCACCGGTGGACCGTTTCCAGATCGCCGCTCGCTCTCGGCGCGTCGCTCGGTCCGCGACCGGTCAGCGGCGGCGACCTGGACGGCGGAGACGTCCGTGCAGCTCGACAGGACAGCCTGCTGGGCAGCGGGCGGCCAGCCAGGTTTCTGAGTTCGAGGCGTATCCGGCTTTCGAGGCGGACACGAGTGCTGCTGTCGGGTACGGTGATCGGCAGACGCAGGTCCGGACCGCCGACAGCATCGGCGGAACCAGCCACGGTCGATCGCCTTCACCGCCGTCCGGGGACGCGTCAGCAGCGCGTCCACCAGCGGAACTCCACGCCTGTGCGGCAGCACCTGGCCAGCCCCTTCCTCCGGAGTCCTCCGCATGCCCCTGCACCATCCCACCGCCGTGCCCCGCGACTTCTTCTGCGAGCACACAGCCAGCAAGAGCCGCGTCCTGGCGCTCGTCGGCCACCAGGACGGACCGGACTCGCTCCAGGCCGTCCTCACCTGCCGAGAGCCCGAACTTGCGCAACGGGCGGCCGAACTGCTCCGCGCTCTGCGTTCAAAGTCCGGCGCCTCGGAGGAACACGTCGAGCAATTGTGCCGACAGCTTCCTGATGCGCCCGCGGCCTCCCTCCGGCAGGCGGTGGCCCACACACGCGCCGGAACCTGGCCGTCCGCCGCAGGATCACTCTTCAACTGGCCCGCACACTCGGACGGCTTCGGCGACAGGAGGCCCTTCGACGACCCGGAGGTCGACCTGGACGGCGCGGAGGAGGAAGGAACCGATGGTCGGGTCGTCCGGACACCCCACCACGCCCGGCTGAGCGATCTCGCCGGGCCGGTCGTCCGCCTCGCCGTCCTGCGGGAATTCCACGTCCACGACCGGAAGGCTCTGCTGGACGCCGCCACCGACCGAGGCTGGAGTCCGCTGCCGGCCTCGGAGCTGGACGAGGACGACCCGCACGACGTGGTCGGAGCGGTGATGTGGCTCGCCGACTCCGGATCCGAGGTCGAAGGCGCCGACAGCCTCCTCGACCTCGGCAAGGCGCGCCGGCTGCGGTCGGACGAGGGCCATGAAGTGGCCCAATGGAGCCCAAAGCCCGTTGTGGAGGACTTCGGAAGGGGCTGGCTGCACCGGGCATCGGAACAGCCCGGCGACAGCGACCCGACCGAGGAGTGCGTGGACTTCGCGGCGCTGTTCGCGTCGGAGCCGCTCCACTGCGACGACCCTGAGTGCGAGGACGAGAGCTGCCTGTGGCAGCTGACCCCCCGCACCGCGGACCTGCTCCACACCGCGCTCGCAGTCCTCGCCGATGAGGCGTACGACGACGCCGCGGAACTCGGCGACGAGCGCCTGGTGGAAGGCGCGCACGAGGGCAACTGGGGCGTGTTCGCGCGGATGCCGAAGCTGACGTTCGCCGCGGACCTCCAGTGGCGCCGCCGGTTCGCCCGCGCCGCCGACGACCTCGCCGACGACCTTGAACACGGCGGGTGGCCGCAGCCGACCTGCACCGCCGAAGAACTCGCCCTCCACTTCGCCCTCGACGACGCCCGCGACCTGCACGACGAACTCGGTGAAACGGACGATCCCGACCACACCGCGCTGCCGGTGCACCGCGACGACTACGACTTCGACGCCTGCACGGACATGTTCTTCCAGGACACCGACGTCCTCATGCTCTACAACGCCCGCTTTGACGGCATTGAGGACCCGGACGGCGAAACCAACCAGCAGATTGGTATGGGCGACCTACGCGCGGCAGCCTGGTTCAACCCGTTCGGGAACGTGAAGATCCGCGACCCGCACCGCGGCTTCCGCCGCTGAACGATCCCTGCGCCGCACAGGGTGGTGGGGCCAGGGACGAGGGGCGGCTTCCAGCGGTCAACACACGGCCAGCGTGATGTGCGATGGCCCCTGCCTGCGCACCCACACATGCAGGGGCCATGCAACCGCTGGTTCTGCGGCGAGAGCCGCGATCAGGGCGGCATCCATGCTGGCGGTGTCGACAGAGAGGTCACTCTCAATGAAGCGGACTTCGGTGCCTGCACCGGAGCCGGCGCTGCGTACCGCCGCACCTACGACGGGCGCTCTCCGAGCATCATCGAATACATCCTCACCCGGCCGCGCGCGAGTCAGCCCTCAAACTCCCGCCCCGCCGAGCGCTCGCCCGGAGTGGAGCGAACGGCGCCTCTAGGTTCGACGCTTGGGGGGAACTGGGCCGGGGATGACGTCGAGATTCAGGTGCTCCTTGAAGAGGTGGACCAGGTTGGCTCCGTCGAGGAGCTCGAGTCGGCCGTGGTCCTGGGCGAATGCCTGGCTGGCTCTGCCGAACCAGGAGGTGGTGACCAGGATGCCCTTCGCCGCTCGCTTGTGCTCGACGACGCCGGCCAGGGCCGAGACGGTCTCGAAGGGCACCACGTTGCGGCTGCGCTTGGCCTGGATGACACACAGCCCTTTCATCACCGGGTCGGTGTTCATCACGACGGCGTCCACCCCCTCGTCCTTGGAAGGCTGCGTGTTCCACCCTTCCATGCCGATGGCTTCGAAGAGCTGACGGACCAAGTGCTCGAACTCGAGGGGCGAAAGGTCGATCAGCACCGGTCGGCTGTCAAGGCCGGCAACCACGTCCATGCTGTCCATCAGCCTGAACTTCGACAGGTCGAACGTCACCAGCGGGCGCACCGGTTCCAACTCGTAGGGGTTCGGGGAGACGAGAGCCCGAAGCCGCTGGAGACACAACCGGGGTTCCACCTGCGTCAGAACGAGGGCCTCGAACTCCTCCCTGCTCGCTTGCAGGGTGATCAGGCACGGATGAACACCGCGTCCCGTGGCACGGTCGATAGTGTCGACGTGGCAGTTGAGGGCGATGGACCGGATGACCCGGTCCGGGTCGGAGACGAATACGTCGTTCAGAGTGCGAAGTGCGCTCTGGGCGAGCACCGACGCGTACAGTTCCTTGCGCTCCTTCTCGGGCCGCGGCACAGGAACGATCTCGTCCCGCGTCTTCACGTACTTGAAGGAACGGGCCGGCGGCACCACGTCCTCCAGCGGCAGGTCCAACTGCACAAGGAGATCACCGGTGTCGGCCTGGTAGGACACCTGGTGCCGCTTTGGGAAACCGAGGGGATAGACAGACGCAGCCAGCACCTGGTCGACGAACCATTCCACGGCCTCGACGTCTCCGGCCCGGTATGCCGCTTCCCGCTCTGCTAACGCGGCGTTGAACGCGTGGACCCGCTCGGCAGCCTCTCGGACCTTCGAGTTGTGCGCAGCCCGGCGCTCCGCGAGCTTGGCCACCCGCTTCTTCTCTCCTCGGGCGTGCTCGCCGAGCGCTTCGTCGAAGCGCCGCCGGGCTTCCTCGACCGCAGCCTCGTAGCGCGGGCTGGCGAATCCCAGCGAGGCCAGCAGGCCACGCCGAGCGGGCGGTTCGAAGTCCTCCCACCGTGGTGCCGCCACCGCACGGTCCAACTTGCCGGCCACGAATACAGCAGGCGTGAACTGCTGGCGAAGCGCGCTGAACGACAACGGAGTCGCGTGTCGGACCGACCGGGTGAGAAGCGTCCGCAGCTTCTCGGCATCGTCCTCCGCCACGGTCGTGAGGTCCACCGCCTCCTGGGCCCGCGCCACCGCGTAGGCAGCACGCTGCTCCCGCTCAGCCTGCTTGGCACGGGCCTCCGCGGCCTTGCGCTCACGCTCCGCCTGCTGCTGGAACCTGCGCTGCTCGGCTTCGGCCCGCCGTGCCTGCGCCGCATAGTCCGGCTGCCGCTTCGGACGCGCCGACCCTCCCGCCACTGGCCCTCCTCATGCTCATACATCTTGTGCCGCTACCACCTTGCCCTAACCGACCCGGCGCCATACGGCAAAGTCGACTAAACGGTGATCCAACGACTGGCCGTCCGGATGCCGGCTGATCCGCTGGCATTCGCCACAGCCGACGAGCCCTACGGGGGGTGAGTCGAAGGATCCAGAAGGTAAGGAACTCGCCGTCCCCGGAGGAGTACTTCCTGTTCCCGGGCCCCGTTCGGCTTCGGCGATGGCGTCGCCAAGGGCCACGGCTCGGTGATGTCGTACTGGGTCGTCCCGTGCCCGTGATGATGTGCTCAGCCTCGGCTTGGGTGGCTTCAGTGGGCGGGGGCGAGGACGGGTTTCCTCGCCGACCGGGCGCCGGCGGGGGTTCAGGCTGCGGCGCGATCCGCTTCGTCGTCGATGGCGTCGTAGAGGTAGGTGCCCTGGGCCCAGTCGCGGAGGATCTGCCGGTTGACGAGGATGAGGTCGTGGCGGGCGGCGAAGGCGCGGGCGTCCCGGGTGAAGCCGTTGAGTCCGATCATGATGGGTACGTCGGCGTGGTGTTCGGGTCGGGCGGTGCCGTTGAAGGTCTGGACGTCCCGGGAGCCGACCGGTTTGCCGTAGTGCTTGCACTGCACGACCACCTTGCGGCCGAGGTGGTCCCAGGCGATGACGTCCGCGCCGAGGTCCCCGGCGCGGCCCGAGTGCTGGACCCGGGTGAAGCCGTCGCGGACGAGCAAGGCTGCGCACGCCCGCTCGAACTCCGTGGCATCCATTGTGTCCAGGTGATGCATCCCGTATGTCAGGACGGCCGGGGCCTCGTCGTCGAAGTCGTCGTCCAGGTAACGGACGTACCCGCGCGGGGGGAGGAGGCGGGCCACGAGCAGGGCAGGAACCAGCGCGAGCGGGGCGGCGATAAGGGCCGACCACCAGGGGTGGTCGGCGATCCAGCCCCAGATGTCCACGCTGAGCCAGCGCCAGAAGGTGGTGCTCAGCCACTGCCAGACCACCTTGGCGACGGCGATGGCGAGTACCGCCCCGGCGATGGCCTTCAGCAGCGGATCGAAGGTGCCGTCATGGCGCACTGTGCGGCCTCTCGTGTGTCATCTCGGGGTGCTGGCGCCGGTGCCGGACCGGCCGGCTTGCGGGGCGGCGAACTCGTCGCCGGGGCCTTCGGGTCGGCAGGTGTAACAGTTCGTGGAGGGCGACGCCGTGCTCGGCCCACAGGTGGAGCCGGTCGCGGTCGACCCAACGCACCTGGTGCTTGTCGCCCCAGGACTTGGCGTCGCGGGTGAAGGAGCCGTTGGTCACCACGACGGCGATGTCGGCACCTGAACGGTCCCGGCGGCGCCTTTGACCTGGTACATCACTGGGGAGCTGATTCTTGCGCCAACCGTGGTGTGCTTCGCCTGCAGCACGATCCGGCCCAGCGCCGGATGCCGGCCGGTCACGTCGGCGGCCTGGTCGCCCTGCCGGCCGACGTGCCGCGCCGTCCAGCCGTCGCGGACCGGCAGATCCCGCAGCGCGAACTCGAACCCCTGGTCGTCCAGTGCGTCGATGCCGCTCAGGCTCAGCGGTAGGCCGGCCCCCCGTGCTGCGCGGGCCCGATCGGCGGAGCGGCGCCGCACCCAGCACACCGCCGCGACGACGAGGGCGGTGGCGGCAAGAACGACGAGGACGGGCCAGTACCGGGCACCGGCGATCGCGGCCTTGGCGAGCAACGTGGCCACCGCCAGGGCGGTGACACCGGCCGCCATGCGCTCGGTGGCTCCCCGGGGCCGACGCAGCCACCGGCGTCGACTGCGGGCCATCACGGCGCCGTTGGGGCGGAGGTGGCCGTCGGCGCCGGACTGTTCGGTGGAGCCGCGCCGGTATCGCCGAAGCCGATGAAATAGTTCCACAGCCACACCAGCGCGCAGATACCGACGACCGTCCAGCCGCTCACCTTCTTCACGCGCGGCCGCGGGTTGCGGCGGATGTGGCTACGGACGACGTGATATCCCTCGGGTACCGGCATCGGATGGGCCTCTCCCGTCGACGGCCCGCCCCTCGCGGCCCGTTCCGCTCTCTGATGTAGCAGCGCCCTCCGACACGAACTGACGGAACGTCGGCAATCGATCACGAGCCGTATCGGGATTCGGACACGGACCTCGTGCCCGCACCGGCTCCCCAGCAGGGCCTTGTCCACGGCAGCGGCCAAGGTCACCGGAACCTCGGCACAACGGCGCCCTTGATGAACGAGTCGGCAGCGGCGGCGGCAGTCACCCTGTGGACCGGTTGTCAGCTGGACGAACGCCCGGCTGTGGCGGCGCGGTGGCGTCGTCGATGCATCTGGCGAAAACCGGCGGCGTACGCCGGGGGAGCCCGAGTGGGCGTTCGCGCCGTGGTCCGGTCAGCGACCGCACGTCATCCACTGGCGCAACGAAGCCGCGAATGGGCCGTCGAATCGCGGAGATTCATCAGAAGCGTGAACCGGGACCGCGGGCGGGCCCTACCCTCTCGTCGGACGGGAAGGGAATGGTGACAGGTATGACTTCCGGCGAAGGACGCTCGCGCCGGCAGGACGGCACGGGTACCGACGACGGCGACAGCGGTCTCGCATTCCTGCTTGGCTTCGTTGCGCTCGGCGTCGTCGTGCAGACCGTAGCCTGGCTGTGGGGCCATCCGCTGGCCGCTGCCGCGGTGCTCGGCGGTGCCGCCACGGTGCTCGTCGCTCTGCGTGTGGCACTTCGGCGCACCGCCCTCGGCCCGCCGGTACGCCGATTCCTGCAACCGCTGTGGGCCCTGGTCCGCGCCGGCATTGCCGCGCGATTCACGCTCGCCCGAACCAGGGCCGCCGCGTCCGTCACCGGCCGCATCGAGCAGTGGGCCCATCGGCCGGTGCGTCAGACGACGCCCGCTGAACCCGCCGCGTCCTACACCCGGCGCTCCCTCGTTCACACGCTGGAGGCGTTCGAGGCCGCCACACCGACCGGCTTCGAGGAGATGTGCCGCGAACTGCTGGAACGCGCCGGGTTCACCGACGCCGTACGGACCGGCGGCGCCGGGGACCTCGGTGCCGACGTCGTCGCCGTGGACGGCCTCGGGCGGCGGGTGGTGCTGCAGTGCAAGCGGTACGCGGCCCCGCTGGGGTCGGAGGCCGTCCAGACGTTCAACGGGACCGCCCGGCCCGTCCACGGCGCCGCGGTCCCGGTCGTCGTGGCGCTCAACGGCTTCACCGAACCCGCTGCCGCCTTCGCCACCCAGCAGCGCCTCCACCTCGTCGACCGCGAACGCCTCGCTCGCTGGGGCGCCGGCCAGCACCTCTACCAGGTCCTCGACATCGATCCCGGAGCAGGCCGTCACACCTGACAGCCGAGACCTGGCAAGGAGGCTCCCTGCCCGGTATCCGCAGCATCTGGGGCGCGGGGACTCCGGCGAACGGCGACAAGCCACAGATCCGTGAGATCACATCTCCGCACGATCTTCCGACCAGGTGGCCACCGCCGGCCGATCTGCGGCTAAGGTCACTCCACGACCGGTAAGGGGGGCCCGTGCTGCCAGACTTCAACGACCGCGGGCACCTGCCGCCCGGCCGCTACCGGCTGACCATCACGCAGGCTGCCGAAGCCTTCGTCCACGCGGAGCGCTTCCGGGCCTCCACGAGCCGGGTCCAGGTCTGGCAGGGCTTCCAGGAGTACCTCTACCAGTTCATCCATCTGGAGGAGCAGTTCGCGCCGCTGCTTCAGGGCCGCCAACTCATCCACAGCGTGTGGCTGGGAGGCAGCTTCGTGAGCGCCAAGCTGGATCCTCACAACGTGGACGCCACGTTGCTGATGAACCCGGACGCCGAGCGGGCCATTCGAGGCAATCCCGGCTCGAAATGGCTGACGACCGCCTTCAAGAGCTGGAAGGCTATGCAGGACCGGTACGGCGTGGCCCCGCTGCGGATCCCGTACGTGCCGGTGGCCAGAGTGTTCCAGCCCCAGGACTTCGCAGCCGAGGAGCTGGAGTACTTCCGCGACCGCGGTCGCTGGGACGATTGGTGGCAGCGATGCCGCCTTCCCGGGGAGGGCGAGCCGAGCGTGCAGAGCGCCGCACCGGTACGAGGCTACGTGGAGGTGACCCTGTGACGGCCGAATGGCGTGAGCAGATGCGCCGACTCCACGGCGAGAACACCGCCCGCCGTCTGGAAGAGGAAGGCACGGAGGACCGGGACGACGACCTCGTCGAGAGCGACCTGCGCCGCGCCAACCTCGACCACCTTCAACGCTACGACCCCCACGCCCAGGCCGAGGAAGAGCTGCAGATCCGACTCACCGGAGACCACGCCGCCACCGGCGCTCTCCAGTTCGACTGGGGCAACGCCCTGCTGCGCCCGCTCCAGGACAGCGTCTCGGCGGCAGCCCACCGCCAGGTCCCCCTGGAACTGACGGGCCTGTCCCGCGGCAGCACCGTCATGCACGTACGCCCCCGGCCGGCCCCCGATCCCGAACCGGACGACGACGGCCTGCCGCTGGACATCTCACCGGCCGACGCCGGCGTGCGCACACTCGTCAACCTCCTGCGCGCCCTCGAAGACGAGCAGGACGTCCGGGCCTGGAGCGAGATCCTCGACCCGGTCGACGCGGTCGTCAAAGCCCTCGACAAATTCGACCTCGGCATGAGCATGAAATGGCTCGCATCCGACGGCGACGTCCGCACCGCCACCCTGACATCCCGCGGCCGGGCGTACGTCGCCCGCCTTCGCGAGACCCACACGGCCACCGACGTCCAACGCCTGTCCGGCCGGATCACCGAACTGCGCAGCTCCGGCGTGGTACGGATCAAGACCGGCACCTCGAAGAAGTCACCGGCCTGGGACGTGAAGTTCGACGACCCCGAGCAACTCTTCGCCATGCGCCTGGCCCTCGGCGACCAGGTCCGCTTCGTCGTCGAGCAACGCCGCACCTTCGACGCGATGAGCCGCACCCGAGCGACCGAGTACCGCTTCCTCGACGTCGACCACGGCCCGGAAGCCCTGCCTGACAGCTGACCGAGATCCGCTGCCGCGCGGATTTCGCAGCCCGATCCTCGGGAGCCTGATCCAGGGATGCGCCTGCGGAGCCGGTCAAGGCCCCACCGGACCGTAGCGGCGTACCACCAGCGGCAGGACGGAAGCCCTCCGCCGACGCAGGGCACGGATAGAGTCGACGCAGCGGCCCACGACCGGGACGTGCGACGGAGGAAAAGGGCTGGAGGACGGGGCATGTACCTCAAGAACGTGCGGGTGCGGAACGTCCGCGGCTTCCACGGCGCCCGTGAGGTGGACCTCGACCTGACCCGGCCCGACGGCTCCTACGCCGGATGGACGGTGCTGGCCGGCCGCAACGGCTCCGGCAAGTCCACCCTGCTGCGCGCCGTCGCCCTGGCCGTCAGCGGCCCGAGCGCGGCGCGGGGACTGGTGACCGATTTCGACTCGTGGATCAGCGACGAGCAGTCGCAGGCCGTCGCGGAGGTGTGCCTGCACCCGGACCCGTCGGAGGACCGGTTCGACAAGGGGCGGCCACCGGCGAATGTGTTCTGGGCGGGCCTGCAGTGGACCGCGCCGGACACCGCCGTCATGTCCGGCAGGCACGCCCAGCCCGCCCTGAGCACGGTGACCTATAGCAAGGCACCGACCGCTGCCCAGCGCGGACCGTGGGCGGACAACCCGGTGGGCTGGTTCTGCGCGGGCTACGGGCCGTTCCGTCGGCTCGTCGGAGGCTCGGGGGAGGTCCAGCGGCGCATGGCCGGGGCGGGCGCCGTGGCCCGGTTGACCAGCCTCTTCCACGAGGACGCCTCGCTGGCCGAGGGCGTCAGCTGGCTCATCGAGCAGCACCTGCGGTCCCTGGAAAACCGCCCGGGGGCCGCCGAGCTGAAGCGCACCGCCCTGGAGATCCTCGGCGACGAGCTCCTGCCCGACGACTACACCATCGGGAACGTGGACTCCGACGGCCTGTGGGTCGCGCACGGCGGCCGCTCCTTCCCCCTGCGGGAGATGAGCGACGGCTACCGCACCGTTGCCGCGCTCGTGGTCGACATCCTCAAGCAGCTCCACGACACCTATGGTGCCCTGCGCGTCGAACGCGACAGTGGCCATCCCGTCGTGACCGTCCCCGGCGTCGTGATCATCGACGAGATCGACGCGCACCTGCACGTGTCCTGGCAGAAGCGCATCGGGGGCTGGCTCAAGCAGCACTTCCCGCTGGTGCAGTTCCTCGTCACCACCCACAGCCCCTACATCTGCCAGGCCGCAGACCCCGCCGGGCTGATCCGATTGCCCGGACCCGATGTCGACGAAGCCCCCGAGGTCGTCGGGACGGACCTGTACGACCGGGTGGTGTTCGGCAGCGGCGACGACGCGGTGCTGTCCGAGCTCTTCGGCCTCGACACCCCGTACTCGCAGCGCGCGGACGAAGCTCGGGCGCTCCTGGTCGCACTGGAGATGAAGATTGTGGCCGGCGGGGCGAGCGAGGAGGAGCGGGAGCGCTACCGGCAGCTGAAGCGGACGCTGACCAGCTCGCTGGCCGCCCGGGTCGACGAGGTCGCCGCCCGCCTGCACTCCCTGACCGGGCACGTCGCGTGATCCGGATCCACCGGGTCCCCCTGACGGAGCCACCGCGCTCCCGCATGGCCGAATGCACCTGCGACATCGTGCTCGCCGAGAAGCCCGCGACGCGGGCGCGAGAGCTCTGGAAGCACACCACGGTGCGACGAAACGTGCACGCGCCGCTTCGGGACGTCCTCGCGGACATGGCGGCCGGGCGAGAGCGGTGCATGTACTGCGGAGACAACCAGGGCACCGACATTGACCACTTCGAGCCGATCGACCGGCACCCGATGCGCGCCTTCGACTGGACCAACCACGTCCTCGCCTGCTCGCTGTGCAACAGCCACCTGAAGGGCGCCGCGTTCCCCCTCGACGACGGCGGGAAGCCGCTGCTCATCGACCCCACGGCCGAGGACCCGACACCGCACCTGCGCCTGGTCCTCGCGGTCGGCCAGTACCACCCGCTAACCCCCAGAGGCGAGGCCACCATCGACCTGTTCGACCTGAACCGAGGCCTGCTGGCCAAGGGCCGGGTGAACGCCTACCACGTCACCAAGGCCTGTGTCGCCCAGTGGGCCGGTGCCACCGCGAAGGGCGACCACGACGACGCCGCTCACTGGGCCGCGGTCGTCAACGAACAGCCGATGGCCGACGTCGTCCAGGCCATGCTGCGCCAGGCCCTCGACCCCGCGGCCGAGATCGTCTTTGACGACGACCCCCAACTCCTCGCCCACCTCCGCGAACCCGCACTCCGAGCGGCACTGCTCATCCGGTAGGACGCCGCGGGCAGACCGGTCACTGTTCGGACGCGAGTACGGCGTTGCGCGCCCGCACGGCCGCGGGGCTGGTCGTTGAACCCGGCCGGGAGCCGGTCAGTTCGCCGTGTTCGCCTGCCAGCCGCGAGGAGGATTCGGCAGGCCGATCAAGGTGTCCAGTCCCAGGTACTCCAGGAGGAGGGACTTCAGCTCACGGCCGTCGACCAGATGAAGGCGCTTGCCCTTGCCGGCCGCAGTGTCGTAGCTCGCCTTCCCGAATCACGAGGTGGTCACCAGGACACCGCGAGACGCGTTGGTGAGATCCACGGCGCCGAGCAGGGCGCGCACGGTCTCCACCTGGACGGCGTTCTTGGTGCGCTTGGCCTGGACGGCGACGGCGGTCACCCCGCCGCCGTCGCGCTTGACCGTGACCGCGTCCAGGCCGTCGTCACGCGAGTTCTGGGTCCGCGAGGTTCTCGTAGCTCATGGCCTCGGAGAGCTCATGTACGAGCCGCTTGAACGCGTACGGGTCCATCTGCAGCAGGTCGGGCCGGCTGTCGAGCGGGCCGACGACGGCGGTGTCTGCGGCGATCTTGAACCGGGCCGGGGCGAAGTCGACGATCGGCAGCACGGGCTCCAGGTCGTGCGGGTGCCGGGAGACCACCGCGCTCAGGTTGTGCAGGCAGCGCTGCGGGTCCAACCTCGGTTAGTCCAGGACGGGCTCGGCGAAGTCCGCGCGCTCTACCACCATGCTCCCCACACACGGGCGCACGACCCGCCCCGTGGCGGGGTCTGTTGTGGCGACGTGCCCATTTGAGGACGAACTGTGCCCACCAGCCGTGCTGGCGTCACCGAGAACGCCTCGTCCAGCGCCCGCAGGGCCAGCCGCGCCAGCAGTCGTCGGTAGGTCTCCTGGAGGTCGGCTTCCTTGACCGGCTGCGGGACGACCTCCCCTCGCTGGGCGACGAACCGGTACCCGGCGACGGCCGACACCACGTCCTGCGAGGGCAGTGCCACGTCGACGAGCAACTGCCCGGCTTCCGGCACGCACCCCATCGCGGCATCCTCCCGGCGCCTGCGGGCACCGGCTAGCGGCGGCAGAGACTGCTCCCGCAAGACCGGATCGGGCAGAGCGTAGATCCGTCCATGACTCTCAGCCTGGCTGGCCTGCTGAGCGTCTGCCCCCCGATCCCGATGAGAGTTGGGGGCAGCAGGAGGGCGAGGCAGCCGCCGCCCCACTGCATACCGAGCCCGTCGATCTCGAAGGCGACGAAGAGTAGGAGGCAGACGACGCGCGACGCTGGATCGGGTCCTCTTCGGAGCGAACGTGCTGGGGTACCACGGACGCGCTCCCGCTGTGGTGCAGTTCGCCCGGAACAGGCGCTGTCGGGGCCGTTGTCCGAGCTGCCGGATAGGCTCCTTGGTCGAGACTGATAGGGGAGTTGAGTGCGCGACTCTGTACTGACTGCTGATGTTCCGCTCGGCCCGTTCGACGGCCATCTCGTGCCTGTCTTCGCGGCGAAGGGCAAAGCCTCCAAGCTGCACGCACATCTGCGGTGCCCCCGGCTTCGCGCGGACGGGGCGGTGGCCTTCGAGGCGCCGCTGAACGCCGTGACGATCGCCCGGATGTGCTCCGTCTGCGCGTACCAAGGGGATTGGGCCCGGCCGGACAGCGGCGTCGGCCTCTTCCTGCGCGCGCTCGGCGGCTACCGAGGGCTGCTCTCCCAACTGCAGGAGTACACGGAGGCGGATCCGGACGACGAGGTGACGCAAGAGGAAGCCGAAGGCGCGGCGGAGGTTCTGCGCGCCGAGCCGGTTTCCGAGGAGGACGAGACCTACGACGAGAACCGGGATGCCCACGACGACGCGGAGCACCTGCGGGGCCAGGTGCTGTCCAGGTGGCGTGATGCCGCGGACAGCCTTCACCTCGCCGAGAGCGTCGTCGCGAAGTTCCCCTGGCTCACCGACTGGGCTCGGCCGAAGGCGGCACTGAAGGAGGAGTACCTCCAGACGCTGCGCGAACGAGCGGGACTGTTCGTCGACGCGGCCGCACTGGTGGAAGCAGCGGCGGCCATGAGCCTGGAAATTCCCGAACTCCCCACGAACGACGAAGCGTTCAGTGCCATTGGCGACAGGAGGGAGGTCGCCAGCCGGCTGCGGTCGATGTGGTCCCGCTGGCAGGGGGCAGCGGCGGACGCATGGGGGCTGCCAGGCGACCGCCTGGTCACGCATCAGGCCATCGGGGGAGTCAATTCACGGCGCAAGGGGTACGACGAAGCCCGCCGTGCGGCAGACCGGCTGCTGGTTTCCTGGGAGGAGGAGGCGCGCCGGGTCGCGGGCGCGTCGGACCCGGGCGTGACGGTGACGCTGACCGCACACCTGCAGGAACCCCGGGATGAGGGCCCCTACTCGCAGCAGCGTGAGCGGGGGCTGCTGGGCAGCCTCGACAACTGGACGATCGGCGTCCTGCTCACCTACCTGACCAGCGCCGATTGGGGGCGGCGCCGGCTCACTTTCCGCGCGCCCCAGCTGATCGTCGAGCAACTCCTGGCCCGCACCGCGCTCGTGCGGTGGGAGCCCGAGCCTCCCGGTGCCCCGACGGCTGCCGGCGAAGCGAGTCCCCTGGGGCCGGGAGTCTTCGACGACGCCCCCGTGCACCAGCGCCGTCCCCTCACCGTGGAGCACCTGCGGCTGCTCAGCACCGCGCCCGGTGCCGAGGACCAGCTGTACACCGTGTTTTCCACCGATGCCGGGACGGAGGTCGTGCCCTTCAAGGAGTTGGAGCGGCGTGCGGCCCGCGGCTGGCGAGGTGTCCTGCTTGCCAGCTCCGCCAACCTGCCCGCGGCACTGATCGATCCCTGGTCCGAGGCGATCGGCCAGCGCCCGGAGGAGCCCTCCGCCCTGTGGCGGGAGCGGATGCGCGAAGCCTGCGACCCGCTGTTCGGCGAGCGGCTGGGTCTGGCAGTCGGCGCCGAGCGCGCCGCCTGGCTGGTCTTCAGTGACAGGCCCTGGGCGCGGGAGTTCAACCTGCGGCTGCTCGCGGTGGCCCGCGGCGTGCCCGACCTGCGCAGTCTGGACTCCGGATATGACCGGGCCGGGCGTTCGCGCAGCCTTCCCAGCGCGGTGTGGCACGGACTCCTGGCCCACGGCCAGGACTTGGACCTCGAGCCGTTCGAAGCACCCGACGACAGCACCTGGAGGCGCAGCGGGAGCGGTATCCCGTTGGGGGTACTCGCGAAGGTCCAGGTCTACGCGGTCAACGCCGACCCCCGCTACCAGGGCAAGGGGCACTCGCCGTTCTGCTCCCATGTCCGCGAGCGCGGTGTCGTCGCAGACGACGACCTGCTCACCATCGCGGACTTGCTCGGTGACACGAAGTTCGACTGGTGCAGCAAATGCGGGGGCTTCGCGATCCGGCGTCTGACGGACACCCAGCTCGCCCACTACCGCGCCGCCCACCGGCTCCACGACCTCGCGCAGCAGTTGGACCCCGGCCGGGGCGGGTACGATCCCGGCCGCCTCGGACAGCTGGTGGAACAGCTCCTGGAACTCGAGAAGTGGGACCCTGACGCTGGCGACCACTCCTACAGCGAGGACTCCCGCCGGTGGCACCAGATCGTCCGCAAGCTGCTGCTCCGGGCCCGCTCCGCCCACGCCGGCCAGCCCTGCACCCTCCCCCGACCGACCGCCTGACGAGGCACCCATGGACAGCAGACCGGACAACCCCCTGTCCCCGCACGCCCTCGGGCCGCAGCTGCTCGAGCGGCTCACCGCCCCGCTGCGGCAAGCCGGATGGATGCGAGATGAGACCTGGTATGAGGACGAAGCGGACGACGATTCTGGTCACGACGCGCCGGCAACGGTTGAGCTGAGCCGCTCCAACTTCCACCTCTTCATCACTTGGTCTCCGACCACCGGCCGCCTCGTCATCGACGACCCCACCGACGACTGGGACTGGGACGGACACCTTCCTCCGCTGTTCGCGCTCGACGATCCGCTCACCATCGACCTGAGCCCGCACCTCACCCAGGTGGACAAGGCGGAGGCCGCACGCAGGGCCTTCGCCGCCGCCGGGCTGCTCGACACGACACGCATCCACCTGCCCGACGACGCGACACCGCTCCGCGGGACCTTGAACACCCTGTTCTGGAAAGAACACATCAGCCCCGCGATCCGTCGGCACCGCCGCGAGCACGACGGCCTGCAGGTACTCAGGGCGTTCGGCGAGGATTTCTCCTGGCGCATCGGAAGCGGGCTGCGTACCTACCCGGTGATCTGCCCCGACCTCGTGCCGTCGGCGGCAACGCGGGGCATCGCTGAATGGTGCTGGAGGCGCGAGAGCGACGTCGAGGACTGGCACTTCAAGATCGACGATATCGCGATGGCCCGGGCAAACATCGCCGCCACCCGGGCCGTCCTGCCCCACGTCCGCCCCGAGGCCATCGACTGGCACGCTGTGCGTCTCGCCCTCACAGCCCCCGCCCGCCGACTCGCGGACGGCCAAGCCCTGCGGGACATCTTCGAAGAAGGCTGGGAGCCGATCCTTGTATCCATCCACCGTGAGATCGACCTCTGGCAGAGGGTCGACGAAGACCTCGGCCCGGAGGCCACCATGCGCATGCTCTCCATGCACGGATCCCACACCGAGTCCGTTGGCGAGTGGTGGGGCTCAGGATGGTTCGAAACCGTGACCCGCCGCGCTATCGGCCGCGCCGCGGATGCCGACACCCTCCCCGCCTCGGTCCTCGAGGTCTTCACAGACCCGGAACACTTCGCTGACGCCGCCGCCGGCCACCCCGACCTGTTGGACGATGACACCTTCGCCTGGCTGACACGCGCCACCTTCCAGGAACAGCTCCTCCGCCACAAGGCACACCTGCCCCGGACCACCGCACTGGCCCTTCCCGACTGGGCGACGCAGAGCCTTCTGGCCCTGATCGAACCGGACGACGAACCCTCACCGACAGAAGCGTCATGATGTGGCCCCTGGTCACCCGCCGTAGCCTGCCGATCTGGCGCGGTCGGGTACCGCCACGGCCGGGCCTGGTGGCAGGACTGAGCAGCCGAGGGCCCGTCGGGCTCCTCCGCAGGCCTCACCAGGTGCCAGAAGCTCCTGCTGTGCGGCGTTCGGCGTGGCGCTCTCTGATGGATCGTCATGCTAGCGGGGGAGAAGATGATCGACAGGATTGTGCGGACCAACTATCGCCTGAGCCACCGGATGCGCCGCAAAGCGCACAAGGTGACGCGTGAGCAAGCCGGGCTGCTGGCGCGATCGCTCCAGCGCGCTGGTCTCACCGGGCCGGTACCGATCTCCATGCGCCGGGCTGCCTGGCGACGGGCCTACGGCTGGAACCTGTTCGGAGCCATGGTGCTGCTGCTCGGCGCCATGGGCTTGTCGAGGGGCTCGATACGGCTTGCCAGGCTGCTCTTCCCGGCCGCCGTTCCGGTCGTGCGAGGCCTCTTCCTGGTCATTGGGGTGGCCGTCATCAGCTGGATCCTCATGTACATATTCATCAGCAGTACCAGAGTGGGATGGCTCGGCATCATCGGCAAGTTCGTGCCGGTCAAAAGCCTCGAAGATGTCGTCACCGGGTGCGCGACGGTGCTTGCCGCCGGACCGCGCAGCCGCCCGGACCACCTCGCAGGGGTCCCACCGCTGATGCGCTACGCCGAGCAGTACGTCCTCAAGATGTACCGCCAGCGGGGCACGGTGCCGCGGTTCTCCCACCGGGGCCCTCAGCTGCGGGCCCATGCACGGCTTGTCGCAGCGCGGCTGAGGGCGGCGGAGGCCAGGCTCGACGTAGATGCCGAGGGTGCTGCAAGGGAGATCGCCTCTCTCGTGGTGCAGATAGCTGACAACTACGTCGCTGGTCGAGTCGGCGCCCTGCTTCCAGAGGAGGAGCTGAAGGACCTCCAGCCGGTGCGGGACTACACCACACGGTTGCTGCCTTCTCTCTTGTCGATGACCCGTCTGGTCGCTGCGGCCGCAGTGGTGGCCGCATTGGCTGGAGCCGGGACGTGGGCGGCGTCCAGGTTCGGAATCCCGCCAAGCCTCGCCGCCCTGCCCGCCATCGCGCTGGCCAGCGTGCTGGTGCCGGCGCTGGTATCGATCGTCACCCCGCAGGCGAAGTAGAACCGCCGTCCGTGAGTCGGCCAGGAGTTCTGCCCGGAGCTTCACAGGGCACCTCGGCTTGTGGTAGCGGCGCACCGCGCCAGTCCCTGGTATCGGGGACCGCGGTCGGCAATGCTGGATCCAGCTGGCGGGGGTGATGCTGGTGAAGGTCTGGACCTCGTTGATCTCCAGCGCCACGGTGAAGGTAGACGTGTTGCCCTTGTCGAGCTGTGGTCGGTCGTCCTGCGCGACCGGGTTGCGCGGCAGGCCGATCTTCTCGGCGACCTATCGTTGCCGGGGCACGGTGAGGGCGCGGGTTACGCGGCCATGGGCATGGGGTTCTCGCCGCCGTCGTCCTTGATGAAGTGCGGCCGGTTGGGTTGGGCGCGGTCGAGTGTTCGGGCGAGGGCGTGGCCGGCTTGGTCGGCGGAGTCTTTGAGGAGGTGGCCGTAGAGGTTGATGGTGGTGGCGATGGTGGAGTGGCGCAGGGTCTTGGAGATGACGGCGATGGGGATGTTTTCGGCGATCATGATGCTGGCGGCGGTGTGGCGCAGGTCGTGCAGCCCGATCTTGGGGAGGTCGAGTTCGGCGGTGCGTTTGCGGAGCTGGTCGAGGACCCACTGGGGCCGCAGCGGTGTGCCGCCGGGGCGGGCGAAGACGAGTCCTTCGAGCCGGCCGTTCGGGTGGGCGCGCATCTGGATTGCGGCCTGGCGGTGGAGGGCTGCGATGACTCTGGGGGAGAGGCTGATCCAGGCGCGGCTGGCCTCGGTCTTGGGCTCGCGGAGGTGGGTCTTGCCGTTGTCGATGGCGGCGAGGGTCCAGCGGACGTAGAGCTTGCGGTCCATGAGGTGGACGTCGGACCAGTGGAGGGCGAGGACCTCGCCGCGGCGCATGCCGGTGCCGAGCATGACCTCGAACAGATAGTCGCCGCGGGGCGCGGCTGCCATCCGCAGCGCGTCGGCGACCAGGCCGGTGCGCATGTGGTCGGCGATCGTGGGCAGGAAGCGGAGTATCGGCACCGACACGACCGGCCTGCGGCCGGTGGTGCTAGTCACCGCCGCAAGCGTGCAGGACAACGGCGCCGTCCGATAGTTGCTGATCGCGGTCTCAGCCGACCAGCCGACCATTGGCAAGGCCAAGGCCAAGGCCTGGGCCGATATGGGCTACAAGAGCACCGTCGTCGAACAAGGCGCCACGCTCGGCATCGACGTCGAGATCGTCCGCCGCGACCCCGCCGCCAGGGGGCCGTCGTCCAGCCACGACGCCGGGTCGTCGAGTGGACCTTCGGCTGGCTCATGAACCACCGCCGTCTTGCCCGCGTCCACGAATCCCTCCAAGCCCACTCGGAAACCGTGATCCACGTCGCGATAATCAGCCTCATGACCCGACGACTCACCGGTGAGAGCACCCCGCGCGGGCGTGGAGGACGAACCTCGGAATCGGGGTGAAATGCCCAGTAAGCCTCGCTGTCGTCGACGGCCCCACCACCTCGGCATCCGGCCCGCGGACGCTGGCGTCGATCACCAGAGACCCTGCGGATCGGCGTCGACCCGCGGAGCGATCCGCGTGCCGTTGTCCGGCGGGTGCCCGAGGTGCGCCCGGAAAGCGACCCGAAGCCGCCCGGGTGGGGTGGTTGGATGGGAGGGCGGATCCAGCTTGTCGCCGCTGTCGGCGCGATGCGATCCTTTCGGGCATGCTGCACAGCGAGCTGCCGGACCACGCGTCAGTTCTCAGGGAGGTGCGGGAATTGCGGCGGGTCGGCCTGGTACGGCTGCGTGAGCTGGAGCTCCCGGCGCTGGCCCGGGCCGCGGACGTGATCGACTTGCCGGCCGGGCGGGAGTCGCGGCCCGCCGCTGTGGAGCGGCTGCTGCGGCTGGCGGTGACGCGAATCGATCCCGGCAACCTTCACACCGCCGCCGAGTACAGCCTCGGCCTGGCCCAGGGCACTCGCGACTGGCCGCCCGCCGACCGTCGGAAGTATGCCGCGGGCGTGTACGGGGTGAGCGTGGAGCGATTCCGCAAGCACCACGAGGCGCTGGTGCTGGGTGAGGTCGCCGAGCAGGTGATCCGGATGGCCGCGCGGGCGGGGCAGCCAGGTCGGGCAGCGCGGTCGCGCCAGGCGGACCAGGCAGGGGAGGCGGGGGATGTCGGGCCGCTCTCGCCCGCGTCGTCGGGTCACCGGTCGCTGCGGGTCCGGGTGGGCGAGCGGACCGCGCTGGTGACGGTGCATGTCCACCCCGTCGATCTGCTGCGCGATGTGGACGTCGTGGTCTCGCCGACCAACACCTATCTGGGACTGCCGGAGCCGTACAAGTCGTCGGTGTCGGCGTCGCTTCGGCGGGTGGGAGCGGTGCGCGGGTCGACCGGGGAGCTCGTCGAGGACCTGGTGCACGAGGAGTTGCGGAGGTGGGCCGTCCGGCACGGGGCGCCGGGCCGGGCGGTCCTGCCGGGAACCGTGGCGGCGGTCGGGGCGGGGGCGCTGGTGGAGCAGGGCGTTCGGCGGATCTATCACGCCGCGGTGGCGGTCCCGCGCCTCGGGACGAACGACTACGACGTGCTGCCGGCGGACGTGACCCGGGCGGTCGCCCGGGCGCTCGCCGTGCTCGCCGAGGAGCACCGGCAGTTCGATCCTCCGCTGCGCTCGATCTGTCTTCCGCTGCTCGGTTCCGGCCGGGGCGGGCTGCCGTACGAGGTCAGTCTCGGCATGCTCTGGGCCGCGGTGGAGGCCGAACTGATCCGCGGTGCGCAGTGGGAGGTGCACCTCGTGGTGCGGCGGGCCGCCGTCGCAGATCTGATTGAGCGTCAACTCACGGCCTTGAAGGCCGTCGACGGAAGGACCCGATGAACCCGTACCAGGTGCTTGCGGCCGCCGCCGCCGACTGGGACCGATTGGCCGGCCTGCTGAAACCCGCGTCGGGCAGCCAACTGGAGGCGCGGCTGCAGGCGTTGAGATCCGCCGGGCAGGACGGGCCGGCCCGGCTGCAGGCGGCCGAGAAGGCGGCCCGGCTGCTGCTCGAAGCGCTGCCGGACGCCGAGTCCGGACGGCTCGACGACGCGTCCGGTGCCCGGTTTGCCGGGGATCCGCAGGACCGGTCGCACCTCGGCTTCCATGCGGACGACCTGGCCGTGCTGGTGCTCGACGGCCACCGCATGGTCGGCCCGGTGCTCGGCCCGACCCGGGCGAGGATCCTGGCCGTACCGGCGCTCGACCCCGACGAGGTGCGGCTGCTGGGCGGTGATCCTGGCGCTGCCGGGCTGCTGAGGTTGACCGGGCTCGGCGGGAGGCTGCGGCTGCCCGGATTCCAGTTCGGCGTCGCGGGCGCGCCGTTGCCGACGGTGGTGGAGGTCAACACCCTTCTGGACGCCGAACGCGACCCGTGGGGCGTCGCGGACTGGTGGCTGTCGGCCAATGCCTGGCTGGGCGGCAACCCCGCCGACCTGCTCGGCGCTGGGCGGGACGGCCAACTCGTCGACGCGGCACGGTACCTGTCGGAGGAGGAGTAACCGGATGGCGAACACCAGGCCCCCGCGGGTGCTGCCGGGCACGCCCGCCAAGCTGACCCTGCCGGCCGGCGCCCCGCTGTACCGGCTGCACGCGGCCCGCCACCCGGCGACCGCGTTCAATCCCGTACCCGCCCACTGCCTCTACGGCGGCGGCCGTTTCGACGCGACCAGGTGCGACCCGTTCGGCTATCTCTACGCCGGGCTCACCGCCGAGTCGGCGGTGTGCGAGTCGCTGCTGCGGTCGGTTCCGTTCGATCCGGGCGGGACGCCGCGGCTGGTGCCGAGGGCCGCGATTCGCGGCCGCCGGCTGTCCTTCCTGCGGCTGGCCGCAGAGCTGGACGTGGTGTCCCTGGTGACCGGCCGGGAGCTGGCGGGTGTCGCCCAGGACTCCTGGCTGGTCCAGGCGGAGGCCGCCGAGTACCCGTTCACCCGTGACTGGGGTCATTGGATCCGTGAGCACACCGACCCGTGGGCGCAGGGCTTCCTCTGGCCGTCCAAGCGCGAGCCCGGCGACCGGGTGGTGGTCCTGTTCGGTGACCGCTGCGTGCCGGACGTGATCGAGGAGACGGGCGTCCCGCCGATCGACTTCGACACCGCCGAGGGGGAGAGGCGGCTCAACTCCTTGCTGGAGCCCTACCATGCGAGGATCGCCCCGTGACGCCGGAGCGGGCCATGGACCCGGTCCGAGGCCGGGGCCGGGACCCGGACGAGGCCTCCGACGACGAACTGCGCGCCGAGCGGGACGAGTTGCTGGAGCATCTGGCGGGTCTGCGGGCGGACGACCCGCAGGCGCCGACGGCGTGGGCGGTCGCCGGGGACTTCAGCTACCAGCTCTTCCTGCGGCAGGCGCGCCCGGAGGACCTGGACCTGGCGGACGAGGCGTTCGAGCGGGCCTTCGCCCGGCCCGGCGACGAGGAGATCGGCGACGAGGAGATCTGGGACGCCTGGCGGATCCTCCGCGCTCGCGTGCTGCTGTTCCGGTACGACGACCGGCCGCAACCCGAACTGCTGGACCGGGCCTGGGCGTTGCTGGTCGAAGGCCTGGCCGAACCGGTCGCCGGGTCGTCGTTCGAGCACCTCAGGGTGCTCGGCAGGTACCTGGTGGCCCGGCTCGCCCGGTTGCGGTGGGTGCAGGCCGACGACCGGCCCGCCCCGCAACGGGCGGCTCTGCTCTCCGAGGCGCTGCGCCGGTACGACGCCGCGCTCGACGACCACGCACCCGGCAGCCCGGAGGCCGCCGAACTGCACGGGGAGGCCGGTGCACTGCACCACGAGCGGTACCGGACCGGCGGTGACCTGCCCGACGCGCAGGCCTCCGTCCGGCACTACCGCGCGGCTCTCGAGGCGGCCCCGCCGGACAGCGACGTCCCGCTGCTGTGCTACGGACTCGCCACCGCCCAGATGGTGCACGGCCAGCGCGCCCGGGACCGGGAACTGCTGACGGAGGCCCGGACCCAGTTCGGCCGAGCGCTGGTCGAGGCCGGCGAGCGATCCGCGGAGCGACCGTCATGGGGCCGCGAGGCAATGGCCCGGATGGTCTACATCCGGGCGATGCTGTGGTGGCACTGGGACGACAGCACCCAGGTCGGGCCCGCGGAGGCGGAGTTGGCGCCACTGCTCGCCGAGCCGGATGCCGTCGACGAACTGCTGCCCACGTACCTGGACTGCTTCGGGCGGCTGCTCTACCAGCGTGCCACCGAGCGCGACGACGACGCCGGACGAGACCGGGCGCTCCACCTGCTGCAGCGGGCTCTCGACCGCTGGCAGCCCGAACGCGACGGCGGCTCGGCCGCACCGCTGGGCCTGCTGGTGGCGACTCTCCAGTGGGCCCGCTACCGGGCGGACGGCGACCCGGCGCGCCTGCCGGTGCTCGCCGCGGCCAGCGGGCGTGCCCTCGAAGACGGGAGCCAGGGCGCCCAGTTCCGGCGGATGGCCGTCATGTGCCACGGCTGGGCCAGACACGAGCTGGTGCGCCAGGGCCTTGCCGAGGCGGGTCCCGAGGCCGACGCCCTCTTCCAGGAGGCCCACCGCGCCACCATGGGGACGATGGCGGACGTCGAACACGGCGGGGCCTTCCTGAACTTCAGCGATCAGGAGTTCAACGGTCTCGCCAACGACATCGGCGGCCTCGACCGGCTGCCGGCGGAATTCGACCGGCTGTACCGGACCTGGCGCGAAGCGGACCCGGACAGCCGTGAGTCGGGGGAGTCGGCCGCGTTCCTGCTCGGCATGGTGCCGTTCCTCGATCCGCACGGCACGCACGTGACCACCGAGCAGAAGAGCGCGCTCCTGCAGGCCGCGTTGCAGCACCGGAAGGGCGATGCCGCCGGGCTGAGCAGCCTCCACGCCATCGCCGGCTGGATCGGCCTGAACGAGGCGACGGCCGGAGACGGGTCGAGCCTGGACGGGGCGCTGGAGCACCTCGATGCGGCCCGTGACCTGCGCACAGGCCAGGACGGGCGGACGACCGACGGAATCGAGTTGCTGCGCTCGTTCGTCCAGGGCCAGCGAGGTCAGCTGCGCGGCGGCCTCGACGAGGTGGAGACGGCCGCGAGTGTCATCGCCCGGTTGCGTGACCGGCCCGGCACCACTCCCTACCTCCGGTCGCTCATCGACGGCCAGGTCGCGGGTATCGAGGCCATTCGGTACGCGCGGCAGGGCGACCTGGCCGGCACCGACCGGGCCATCGCGCGGCTCGCCGAGATCCACGGCGCGCTCGACCCGGACGACCCCGCCCGCGGGGAGCTGTGGACGACGCTGGAGAACGCCCGGATGGGCCGCGACCAGCTCGCCAGGCGCCTGGGCGTGCCGACCACCGCCATGGCGACCCACGGCGGTGCCACCCTCGACGAACTGCGCCGCCAAGCCGCCCGGCTACCGCGCGACCACCGTGCCTGGGTACTGGGGGACGCGGGTATCACCCGTACCGCACGGGCGATGGACCGGTCCGACCCCCGGCTTCTCGACGAAGGAATGACCCTGCTCCGGGAGGCCTTGGACCTGTCCGACGAGGGAAGCGACGACTGGCTGCGCTACGCCTTCGTGCTGGGCGGCACCCACTGCGCCAAGGCCTCCCGAAGTGGCGACCGCCGCGAGCTGGGGACCGGCATCGACCTGCTGGAGCGGGCCGCCCGGCTGGCCGGCGGCCCCGAGCACCGGCTGTGGGCGTTCTGCAACCTGACCCTCGGCCGGGCCTACCGACTGCGCGCCGACCCGGCCCGCGACGACCGCCGCCGGGGACGCCTCGCCGGGCTCGAGTCGCTGCGCGGACACTCCTGGGCGGCGTTGCTCCAGTCCGGCACCGGGCACGCAGCCGAGGGTGCGGCCGAGGCCACCGCCGCGGCCCTGGAGGTGGCCGCCTGGTGCCTGGCCGACGACGTCCCCGAAGCCGCCGTCCAGGCGCTGGACGCCTGCCGCGGACTGGTGCTGCACGCCGCGAACACCGCGATGACGGTGCCCCAGCTGCTGACCGCCACCGGCCGGCCCGACCTGGCGGAGGAGTGGCGGGCCGCGGGCGGCGCCGAACCGCCCGGCGGAGCGGACGGCTTGACCGGGTCCGGCGGCGTCCCAAGCGAACTGCGCCGACGCGTCCTGACCGCGCTGACCGCCCTCGGCCCGGACGGCGGGCGGTCGGCCCGGCTGCTCGGCACCCCGGCCCCCGCGGAGATCGGCGAGGCGCTGCGCAGCTGCCGGGCGGACGCCCTGGTGTACCTGGTGCCGGCCTCCGACGACCGCGGCGGGGCGGCGGTCCTGGTCACTGCGGACGGTGGCGCGCACTGGCTGCCGCTGCCGCTGCTGAAGGAGGACGCCGGACCCCTGCGGGCCTACACCCCGGCCGGCCGGTCCGTCCGGGACATGGGGCCGGCCCCGCACGCTGGCGCACCCGACTCGACCTCGCTGCGCCGGCAACTGGACCGGCTGTGCTCCTGGGCCTGGTACGCGGCGGTCAAGCCACTGCTGGACATGCTCGTGCCACCTCCCGGCCGCACCCGCCCGCCGTCGCTGATCCTGGTGCCCATGGGCGCCCTCGGCGTGGTGCCGTGGCACGCGGCCTGGTCGGAGCCGGACACCACCGGACGCCGCCGGTACGCCGTCGAGCAGGCCGAGATCTCGTACGCCGCCTCGGCCCGGCTGCTGTGCGACGTGGCCGCCCGGCCGTCCACACCGCACACCGGCGCCGCCCTGGTGGTCGGCAATCCGACCGGGGACCTGCGCTACGCCGGCGAGGAGGCGGACGCGGTGCAGCGGGTCTTCTACCCGCGGGGCAGCTTCCTCGGGCGGCGCGCGGCGGGCGAGGCCGACGGCCCGGGAACGCCGGCCGAGGTGCTCGCCTGGCTGCGCCGCGGCGGTGGTGGCGTCCTGCACTTGGCCTGCCATGCCACCGTGGCCGCCAACCAGCGCTACAGCTCGTACCTCTCCTTCAGCGGCGGTGAGCTGGCCGCCGAGGAGCTGACCGAGGCGGCCGGGCGGGGCGGCGACGGGCTGGAGCTGGTGGTCCTGGCGGCCTGCCGGAGCCACGTGTCCGGGCGCGGCCACAACGAGGCGTACAGCCTTGCCACGGCGTTCCTGGTGGCCGGAGCCCGATCGGTGATCGGCTCGCTGTGGCCGGTTCCCGACGACGCCACCTCGGTCCTGATGTTCATGACGCACCATTTCCTGCGCCGGGAGCAGGAACAGGCGGGCCGGGCGCTGCGCCGGGCCCAGCTGTGGATGCTCGACCCGGACCGCCGGCTGCCGCCCGGTATGCCCGGCGCGCTGGCCGCCCGCGCCGCCGCGGTGGAGCCGGACGACCTCTCGGCCTGGGCCGGTTTCACCCACCTGGGACAGTGACGGCGGATCAGTCCGGGACGACCGTGCGGAGCGGGATGGTGAGCGCCGCCCAGCGGCCGGGGGAGGCCGCCGGGCGGCCGGGCAGCATGTCCCGGCTGCCGCCCGGGGCGAGCGGGCGGAACACGCCGTCCGTCGACCGGCCGGTCTGCCGGTCCGCGGGCAGCGTCGGGTCCCAAGGCCCGAACTGGAACGGCACGGTGTTCAGTTCGCCCTCCGCCACGATCAGCTTGAGCCAGTCACGGACGTAGGCGCCGGGCCGGACCGGCCGGGTGGACGGGAGACTGAGGTGAACCGGATCCCCGTCCAGCGCGTAACCGGTGCCGCCGGGGGCGATGAAGGCCCCGGGGAAGAGGACCGATCGGCTGGCGTAGCTGTCCGTGAGGTTCAGCAGGACGCACCAGAGGGCCTTGCCCGTCGAACGGTTGTGAATGCGGACGGACACCCTCGGCTCCTGCCAGCCGCCCGGCCCGCGGCCGTAACCGCAGACGACCTCACCGGAGCCCTCGGGCATGATCGGGCCACCACTGCCCCAGGGCGTCACCTCGACCCGGGCGTGGGATCCGAGCGAGGGATCGGGGTTGGCGAGGTCGCGCAGCTGATGCCAACCGGCCAGGTGGACGAGGCAGTCGACGATCCGCCGGGCGTCGGCCGTACCGTCCCACGGCAGCGCCGGGACGGCGGGGGATCCGTCCCGGAACAGCACCCGGGCCTCCGCCCGGTCCAGGACGACCCGCAGCAGCGTCCCGGGCGCGTCCCGCGGATCGTCCACGAGGCGAAGCAGCGGCGAGCGGGCGGTGCGCAGGGTGTCGGTCAACTCGTCAGCTACCGCAGGGCGTTCCAGCGCCTCCACCAGTACCGACACCGGTGGCAGGGCCAGCGCGGAGAGCGTCACCGGGTAGCTGAGCGCCGGATCGGGTGACCAGCCGGACGGCTCCACCAGGGTCCGGTCGACCCTGACCTCCCGGGCGGTCAGCAGGTGCCGGTCCTGGCTGCCGGGCCCGGGCTCGACGCTGAACTCGGTACCGCCGGCGTCCGGTCCGCCGCGCAGCCCGTGGACGGTTCCACAGTCCACCTCCCAGCCCGAAGCACCGTGGCGGAGCAGGTGAGGGCTCGGGGCGCGAACGGCCCCGCCGAGGAACGGCCGGTCGGCAGGGCCACCGGCCTCCAGGGGGAGCAGGACCGGGTGCTGGCGTTCACCCGAGCGCTGCACCCGGCACTGCGCGGCCGCCATCAGCCGGCGGTAGCTCAGCTCCGGGCCGCCCTGCTCGCCGAGCGCGCCGAGGAGTGCGTGCGTGAACACGCCGTGCCTGCGTCCGTCGAACCAGTCCTCGAACGCGGGCTGGTTCAGCCGACTCGCGGCCAGCAGGACGTGACCCGGCCCGGCCGCGGGACCGGTGATGTCGCGGGCCGTCGCGAGCGCCCCCCAGGACGGATCCGGTGGAAGGAGGCGCGCGCTGCCCTCGGCGTCCCGGGTCGCGCCGCCCGAGAAACAGCAGTCGAGGACCGCGACGACATGGGCGCCGCGGGCGGCGACCTCGTCCAGCAGGGCCCCCAGCTCCTTGTCCAGCAACGGCCCGTCGGCGCAGACCAGGGCCTGGCAGCGGCCGGTGGATTCGACCTTCAGCTGCTCGGCCGTGGCGTCGAACTCGGTCCCGTGGCCGGAGAACCAGAGCAGTGCGGTGTCCTGCGGCCCCGCCTGCCCGAGATGCCCGCGGATGCCGTCCGTGACCGCACGCACGGTGGCGTCGGTGTCGAGCAGCGTCCGCACAACCGGCTCCGTCACCTTCGCGTCCAGCCAATGCTCAGCAGCAGCCGCGTCATTGACGCACCCCTGGAGCGAAGCGCGGCCGAGCGCCGAGTAGTCGTCGATCCCCACCAGGAGTGCAAAAACCGTCCTCATGGGCAGAAGTGTTCCAGGCGGACATCGCCCCGGCGGTCCGGTCGACCGGGCGAATGGTGGGCGGGAACAGGTCGTCATCCGGCCATGCGCGTGCGATCACCTGCACGGCTTCGCAATATGGCAGTGCGATCACTATCCTTCCCTTCTCGACCGCGCGGTGTGAGCGCGGCGTCACTCCATGGTCATCGGGGGATTCATGGGCTTCATCGAGCAGCCCCGCCGCGTCGTGCGACCGGGCCAGGCGACCGCGCCCGGTCGGGCTGCGGCGAGCGGTCCGGCCACCGGCGGGCGACCGCCACAGACCCGCGTCGGGGCGGACCGGCTGCGAGCGAGGCCGGTGGGCTTCCTGAACGCCGTACGCCGACTCGACGCCGGACTCGACCCGGCCGCCTGCAGCGAGCTGGCCGACTGGCTCAAGGAGCACTACACCACCGAGTTCGGCGACGTCCCGCTCGGCTTCCTCGCCACCTGCTACCTCGGTGCACCGTACGTCGACCATCAGCTGAACCTCTTCCACTCGATCGTGGACCACTTCGCCCCCGGTGATCCGATGCCCCACCCCTTCGCGGCCGCCCGGATGCTGGTGCGCACCGGCGCCTACGCCTTCGTCGAGGTGTACGACGGCGGCTTGGTGCTGCCGGTGCTCCCGGACGGCAGCGTGGTACGCCCGTGAACCCGTCCCGCCGACCGCTCCACCGTGAACGGAGACCCGCATGACAGAGGTGGACTACGTCCTGCGCAACCAGGTGGCGCAGGTCGACAGACTCGTGAACCGGCTCTCCGAGCAGGTCGGCCAGGTGTCTGGTCAGGTCTCCGCCGTCGGCATCGCGCAGCAGCAGACCCAGAGCGAACTGCAGCAACTGCGCGCCGACTTCCTGGCCTTCGTCCACCAGTCTCAGCTGACCGCCAACGTGCAGCGGGCCGAGACCCGCATCGGCGTCATCCAGGACAAGGTCGACCACGAGTTCGGCCACCACAAGGTGGTCCGGCGCACCGCCGTCGGCATGCTGCAGGCCTTCGACCTCGGCCTGGTGTCCGAGGCGACGGTGACCTCGGTGAGCGAGCAGCTGATGATCCAGACGCCGCGCTACTGGCTCGCGCCCGCCCTGGTCGCCCTCGCGGCCTGGTCCGCCGACGACCCGGCGCTGTGCGAGCGGGCGGTGGACGAGGCGTTCCGGCGCTCACCGGAGCGCACCTCGCTCCTCTTCGCGCTGGTGCTGCGCAGACAGGGCCGCCAGCAGGCCGCGGTGCGGTGGCTGCGGCACTACCTGATCGCCCAGGACCCGGCCGCGCTCGGTCGGGAGTTCGCGGTCATCCTGGAGTCCATCTCGCAGGGGGCCTTCGGCGCGGGCGGCCGCGAGATGCTGCACGGGACGCTCGGGCGGTGGCGCGAGACCCTGCTCGGCGACGACGAGGCCCGGGCCGCCCAGGTACGTCGGTGGCGTGCGGAGATCGACAGCCTGCGCGCACCGTCGGCCGCCGGCGAGTTCCCCCGGCTCTCCCAGGTGTCCCCGCAGTGGCCGCAGTTGGACGCCGTACTCGCCTCGGCCCGGGCCCAGCAGGCGATCCTCGCCAAGTACACCGCGATGATGGCGGGCGAGTCCCTCCCGTCCGAGCGGCTCGAGGACGCCATCGACGACATCCTGGACCGGCTGGTCTCGGAGTACGACAACGAGGAGCTGCCGCTCCGCCGCGACCTGGCGTTCAACCAGGCGGTGGTGGCGTGCGACGGCGACCTGGACGCCGCCAGGCAGGCCGTGGACGTGGACTCCGCTTCGCTGGAGGAGACGCTCGACTACCTCACCATCCAGTCCACCGCGGCACTCAACCCCTCGGCCATCGGTGCCTCGGCCTCCACCCAGCGGCTCGCCGTCGCCGCCTGCCACGCGTGGTTCGCGCAGGCCCACGCCGGCTTCAGCCGGGACTACCGGATGGCCGAACCGCCGGACGTCCACGCGGTGTTCGCCACCAGCCACACCGTCGGGGCCCAGGTCTTCAACCTGCCGCAGTGGGCAGGTTCGTTCAACGCCCCGCTTCCCGCCCTGGAACAGTCGCTCGCCCAGCACTGGGACCAGCACACCGCCCCCTTCCTGGCCTCGCTGGCCTACCCGCTGCAGCGCCAGCTGGTCATGCTCGGCGGCGCGCTCGCGCTGCTGCTGTTCGTCGTCGGCCCGATGAACATCGCGGTCGCCCTCGGCCTGGCGGTCCTGGCCGGCGGCATCTGCGGATTGGTGCTGTACACCCGCTCCGAGGCCGCCCGGAAGGCCGCGGACTCGGCCAAGGAACTGCTGGCGCGCGCCAAGAACGACTCCATCCACCAACTGCGCGGCGCGTGCGCCGAGTACACCGACTGGAAGACCGCCTACCGGAACGCGGACCAGGTGGAGACCCGGACCCGCGAGTTCATCGGCTCACTGGCCGCCGCCGGCCACGCCCATAGCCCGTTCGACGGGCGCACCGTCCGACCCGCCGCCGCCACGCCGCAGTCCGGAGGAACGCAGTGACCACGCCCTACCCCGCCGCGCCACCACCGCGTCGCCCCGCCGCCTCCCCGTGGGCGGCCAGCCCCGAGCCCACCACGGAGCGGGCCACCAGCCGGCTGCGCCGGATCGTCGATGGCCTGCCGGACTGGGAACCGCTGCCGCCCGGCGAGGTGACGGTGCGCCGCCCCGGAAGCGGGCTGTGACACCGGCCTGGCGGCGGCGCGTGACACCGGCCAGGCAGCAGGCAGTGCGAACACCCGGACCACTCGGCGGCCCGTACCACGCCTGGGCCGACTTCCTGGAACGCTGGTCGGCGGGCGAGCCGGTCGACGACACCGGCCTGCCCGCGCTCACGCCCACCGACTTCCCCGAGGACACCTGGCAGCGGCTCGGGGCTCGGATCAGGGAAGCGTTCCAGCAGCGCCTCCAGGCCTGGGCGGACGCGCTCGTCGGGGCTGTCAACGCGGCCGACGACGAGTTCGCCGCGGGCCGCGCCCTCGCCCAGGCACGCACCGGGCTGCACCGGATCCGGGCGCTCGCCGGCCACCCGCAGCTCCCGGCCGACCTGAGGGAGAAGCTGACCGCGATCATCGACGCGCAGACCCGCCGGGCCCAGCAGGACCTGGAACGCGAGCTGGAGCGCCGGGCGTCGCGCGAGCACGACCAACAGGCCGTCGACGCCCGCCGCCGCACCCTGCGCGACAACCCGCTCACCGCCGTCATCACCGCCACGCCCCCGGCTGACCCGGGCGGCTGGTCCTACGACCCCGCCGACGGGCCGCGCCGCCGAGTCGTCCCGGGCTGACCGCGTCTTCGACCCGCCGTCCTGCCGCCGTCCCGCCGAACCGAGACCCGAGGCCCAGATGTCCAACTACGCCGAGAGCCGAGACGACCTCGACAACTACCTCACCGCGCGAGTACCGGTGATCGGCCTGCGCACCATCGAGCAGCAGCGGGCGCTGCGGCTGGTGAAGGAGGTGGCGACCCGGTCGCGCCGCAGCAGCCAGCCGTTCTGGATCTACACCAGGGCCACCGGCCTGCGCGACCTGCGCTCCAACGCCACCGTCCAGGACGACCGCTCCCTGACCGGCGCCATGGAGTTCGCCGCCGCCCAGTTCACCAGCCGCCCGCAGGCCACCCTGATCCTGGTCGACCCGGACGGGCTGGAGACCGACACCCACTTCACCCGGCACGTCGCCGAACTCGCCCGGCTGGCCGACGCCAACGCCGGCAGCATCGTCCTGATCACCGACAGCCCGATCTGGAGCGGACTGCAACGGCTCGGCATGAGCCTGCAGCTCGAACTGCCGGACGCCGACGAGATGTACGGCACCATCAAGAGCTTCCTCGACGACCACCACGGCGTGGTGCCGATCGAATGGAACGAGGACGACGCGCGCCGCGCCTCGGAGTTTCTGCTCGGCGTGACCGAGGCCGAAGCGGTCAACCTGATGGCCACCATCGTCGCCAAGGGATCGGTCCAGCGCGACGACGTCCTCGCGCTGGCCCGGGCCAAGGACCGGATCTTCAGCGACCTGGCCGGCCTCGAGCGGGTCCAGCTCAAGGCCTCGGACTACTCCGTCGGGGGCCTGAGCAGCCTGCGGGGATGGCTCCAGCGCAAGCACGAACTGATGCACGCCGATCTGCGCGGCACCGACCTGCGGCCGCCGCGCGGCGTGCTGCTGGTCGGCGTGCCCGGCTGCGGCAAGTCGCTGTCCGCCAAGGCCATCGCCTCGCAGTGGCAACTCCCGCTCTACCGGCTCGACATGGCGAGCATCCACGGCAAGTACCTCGGCGAATCCGAGGGCCGGATGCGGGAAGCGCTGGAGACCGCCGACCGGGTGGCGCCGTGCATCCTGTGGATCGACGAGATCGAGAAGGGGTTGGCCGGCAGCCACGACATGTCCGGCGTGCCGCAGCGCATCATCGGCCAGTTCCTCTTCTGGCTCCAGGAGTCGGACTCCCGCGCGTTCGTCGTCGCCACCGCGAACGACGTCCGCAGCCTCCCGCCCGAGCTCCTCCGCAAGGGGCGGTTCGACGAACTCTTCTTCGTCGATCTCCCCGACGCACAGGACCGCAAGGAGATCATCGATCTCTACTACCGCAAGTACGTGAAGGTCGAGCCCGACCCGAGCCAGGTGGACCGTCTCGTCGACCTCTCCGAGGGATTCGCCGGCTCCGACATCGAAGCCGCCCTCCACGAGGTCGGCGCCGAGGTGCACCTCAACGGCGGAGCCGCCAAGCTGCTCCCGTCGTTCGTGCTCGACACCTTCGCCAACACCACGCCGCTCAGCCGGACCAACCCCGAACAGATCGAGGAGATCCGCACCTGGGGCCGCGACCGAGCCGTCCCGGCCGGCCGCACCACGGCCACCACGACGTCCGGCATCTCCGGTACACCCCGCCGCGTCGTCTTCATGAGCGAGTAACCGCCCGCCCACGCGGGCGCCGGGGGTCTGGACGTCGAACGGCTCCGTTCCGTCATCGGTGGTAGCCGTTTGTGATTCAGGCGAGGAGGATGCGGTGTCGCAGCCAGGAAGTGGCCTCCGTCACCACCATGCAGCGGCCGGTGCCGCAGCCGGGGGCCCGCGGGCCGGTGAGGCGGTGGCTGTGAGTGGGGGTCACAGGATGAACGGGCGACTGGTTGGCGGGGTGGCCGGGGGACAGGATGGCCGGGCTGCGCGGCATTTCCTGTCCCTGTGTCACCCCGAAGGCAGTGATCATCCTTGACCAGTACCTCCGCTACCTCCGCAGCCCCGCCCGGTGAGGGTGCGGCCTCGTTCGACCGGTTGCGTTACGCGGGCGTCTTCGTGCTGCTGTTCCTGTTCGGCACCGAGACCTTCCTGGTCTCGCCGCTGCTGCCGACCATCGCGGACTCGATCAAGGTCAGCGAGGCGGCCGCCGCGTCCGGCGTCACCGCGTACGTGCTGGTCTACGCGGTGTTCGCGCCCTTCCTCGGCCTGCTCAGCGACCGCTTCGGGCGCCGCCGCACGCTGGTGGCCGGGACGGTGCTGTTCGTGCTCTCCAATGTCGGGGCCGCCGTCTCCAGCGATCTGGCGGGCCTGGTGCTCTCCCGGGCGCTGGCCGGGCTGGCTGCCGCCGCGGCCGGGCCGGCGATCTGGGCGCACATCGCCGAGACCGCTCCCGATGCCGTCCGGGGCCGGGCGCTGGGTCTGGGCATGGCGCTGTTCTCCTGCGGCCAGTTGATCGGCGTCCCGCTGGGCGGGTTCCTGGCCGGGGCGGCGGGCTGGCGGTCGGCGTTCTGGGCGCTGGCCGTCGGTACGGCGCTGGCCGTGCCGCTGCTGCTGCGGCAGGTTCCGGCGGGCGACCCGGCGGCGGAGCGGCCGGCCTCCGGCGGGGCCGTCCGGGCGCTGCTGGCGGGTTGGGGCGACCCGGTGCTGCGGCGGGCGCTGCTGGTGAACACCGTCTTCAACGCCGCCAACCTGGGGGCGTTCACCTTCCTCGGGGTGGTGCTGGTGCAGCGCTTCGACCTCTCGGTGCAGGCGCTCGGCCTGGTCGGCGTGCTGGTCGGCGCGGGCAGTGTGGCCGGTTCGCTGCTCGGGGGGCGGCTGGGCGACCGGGCCCGCGCCGCCGGGCGGCACAACCTGCCGCTGCTGCCGGTCTGGGGCGCGCTGCTGGCGCTCGGCATCCTGCTCACGGCCGAGGGGCCGGGCCTGGTGGTGGCGCTGGTGGGCGTGGTCGTCTGGTTCGTGGCCAGCGGCGGCTTCGTGACGGACCAGCAGACCCTGGCCGGTACGGTCGCCCCCGAGCTGCGGGCCACCTCCAGCGCCTGGCTGACCTCCACCATGTACGCGGGCACCGGGCTGGGTGCCTGGGCGATCGGGGCCTACGGCGACGCGGCGGACAGCACGCCGGTGGTCGGCACGGTGCTGGCGGTGGTGGCCGCGGCCGGGGCCCTGCTGGTCAGCACCTCGCTGCGGAACCGGCAGGTGGCCGGCTGAGCGGCGCCGGAGGGGAGCACCGAAGCCCGTACGGGGTTCCGTACGGGCTTCGGCGTGTGCCGGGGCGGTGCGGTCAGCCCGCCTGCTGGACGGGCAGCGGGCGCAGCGGGCGGTCCACCAGGCCGGTCATCCGGCTGCGGTCCTCGGCGGCGACCGGGGTGAAGAGCAGCACCAGGGCGGAGGGGTCGTCCACCGGGTGGAAGGAGGAGAGCGAGAGCCGGACGGGCCCGACGCCGGCCGGCTCCACGGTGACCGTGCGGGCGGTCAGTTCGGCCACCGAGTGGCAGCCCCACCAGTGGCGCAGCTCCGGTGCGTCCTGGTCGAGCCGGCGGTACAGCTCGCCGGTGCGCGGGTCGGCGAGGGCCGGGCCGGCCTGGGCGCGGAAGTGCTGGAAGACGTTCATGGCCAGCGGCTCCCAGTCGTGCAGCACACCGCGCAGCCGGCGGTCGGCCGCCATCAGCCACATCAGGTTGCGCCGGTCGGCGGGGACGGCCTCGGGCGGGCCCCAGAGCGCGGCCCAGGCGGCGTTCCAGCCGAGCAGGTCGAAGTGGCGGTCCAGCAGCACGGCCGGGCTGGCCGGCCAGGAGTCCAGCACCGGCTGGACGGCGCCGGCCAGCCGGGCGGCGGCGCCGTCCGCCGGGGCGGCCGGCTCGTGGTAGCCGGCCAGCCGCATGGCGTGCCGCAGCCCGGCCGCGTCCAGCCGCAGCGCCCGGGTGACCGCCTCCAGGACCTGCCGGGAGGCGGTCACCCGGCCCTGCTCCAGCCAGGTGTACCAGGCGAGCCCGACCCCCGAGAGCGAGGCCACCTCCTCCCTGCGCAGGCCCGGGGTGCGGCGGCGCGCGGTGGACCGCAGGCCGACGTCGGCGGGCTTGAGCTGCTCGCGGTGGGCGCGCAGGAAAGCACCGAGCTCCTGGCTGGCGAGGGGAGGTGACATGGCGTGGGCTCCTCGGGGGGCGGGGCTGCGTCGTACCTCAGACTAGAGCGGCAGCCGTACGGGCGGGTCGCGCCCGGTGGCGCGGGTGGATCAGCGCGGTGCCAACCGCCAGAGCCGTACCGGCATGTGGCTCACCCAGCCGCGTTCGGCCTGGCGGCGGGCGGCGCTCTCGCCGACGGCCGTGAAGAAGGCGGGCCGCAGGGCGGGGGCCACCAGCCGGCTGTAGTAGTCGCCGAAGGTGGCCGCGTGGAAGTGCTCGTACTGGGCGGCGTCCCGGACGGTGACCACGGCGTCCCGCTCCAGGTACGACTCCACGGTGAAGAACTCGCCGAGCAGTTCGGCCAGGTCCTCGACCGTACGCGTCCGGGTGGCGATCGGCAGCACCTCGCCCTCGCTGAACACCTGCGGCACCAGGGCGGGTTCGGTGCCGGTCGCGATCAGCGCGTCGCGGACGATCTCGTCCTCGCCGCCGAGCCCGTGGGCGTCCCGGGCGGGGTGGTAGGTGGTGAGCAGGAAGCGGCCGTCGGGGGCCAGCCGGTCGGCCACCCAGCGGAAGACGCGGTGCTCCACCGGGTACAGCCAGTGCAGCACCGAGGTCATGGTGACCACGTCGGCCCGGACGTCCAGCGGCTTCGGATCGGTCAGGTCGGCCCGGTGCAGGACGGTGCGGCCGGGGAAGCGGGTCAGCCGCTCGGTGGCCTCGGCTATCCGGTGCTCGGAGCGCTCCAGGCCGACGGCGAGCCGCAGCGAGGGGTGGCGGTCGAGGGCGGTCTCCAGCAGCTGGCCGATGCCGCTGCCGAGGTCGACCAGGGTCTGCGGGCTGCCGGTGACCTGGTCGAGGACCCAGTCGCGGTCCTGGACCTGGCGCAGCCGGCTGGCGTCGGCGTAGCCGGCCAGCGTGCCGGCCTGGATCTCGATGGCGGATGCGGTCACTGCCGGGCCTCCTCGGGGGCGGTGCCGGCCGCGGTGGCGGCGTGCGGCTCGGGGGCGGTGTCGATCAGGCGCAGCAGCCGTTCGCGGGTGCTGCTCTGGTCGTAGCGGTTGAAGATGTTGATCCGGTTGCGGGCGAGGTCGCCGCGGTGGACGTACTCGTAGAGGTCCTGGCGCTGGCCGAAGCCGTCGCCGGTCAGCTCCCAGGCCAGCCTGAACAGGCGGGACTTGTGCTCGGCGTCGATGTCCTTGCCGCGCATGTAGCGGTCGATGTGCGGGCGCAGCCGGGGGTTGGCGAGGTCGCCGGCGGTGGGCTGCATCAGCAGGCCGGAGGCGCCGATCTTCCGGACGATCTCCACCGCGCTCGCCGCCACCTCGGCGGACCAGACCCGGCTGGCGGCGGTGTCGCCCGGGGCCAGCAGCCCGCTGTCGGTGACCCGGGCGCGGGCCTCGGCGGCGTCCAGGAAGTACTCGGTCAGCTCCGCGTACCCGGCCAGCCGGCCCAGGTCCTCCTGGATGTTGCGGAAGCCCTTCACCCCGATCGACTCGGCGACCAGGGTGGCGGTGGCCAGCAGGGTGCGCAGCCGCTCCCGGTAGCGGACGTGGCCGATGTAGGCGCTCCACGCGTTGATCCGGCCCAGGCCCGCCCGGGCCAGCTCGCCGTCGCGCAGCAGGAAGACGCGGTCCCAGGGCACCAGCACGTCGTCGAAGAACAGCATCGCGTCCTGCTCGTCGTACTTGGCGCCGAGCGGGTGGTCGTGGCCCCACGGGGTGCTGCCCAGCGGCTCCCGGCAGAGGGTGACCAGGCCGGGGGTGTTCAGCGGCAGCGCGAACCAGACCACGAACTGCTCGCCGCGCCGCTGGGTGAAGGAGGCGGAGAGGTAGACCAGCACCTCGTGGGCCAGCGGGGCGAGGGTGGTGAGCTGCTTGGCGCCGCGCACCACGATGCCGCGCTCGTTCTCCTCCAGGACGCGCAGGGCGAGGTCGGGCTCCTCCACCGGATCGGCGGAGCGGTCGATCTGCGGGTCGCCGAGCGCGTGCGAGAGGACGAGGTCGTTGTCGGCGCAGTGCCGGTACCAGGCCTCCGCGTTGGCGCCGAACCGCTCGTCGTTGCGGGCCAGCTGGTGGCGGAAGTCGTAGACGCCGAGCGCGATGGAGGCCATGAAGGAGGGCGAGCGGCCGTGCTGGCCCAGCGCCTCGGCGTGCCAGAACTCGGCGCTGCGGCGCTGGAGGCGCAGGTCCTCCAGGGTGCGCGGCGGGGCGTAGGCGCGGGCGATCCGGCGGCCGGTGTCCGGGTCCTGCACGGTCAGCAGGGAGCGGTGCTCGGGGTCGTGCTGGAGGTCGAGCAGCCGGGCCAGCTCCAGGGCGGCGGGGCGGAAGGCGGGGTGCTCGGCCGGGTTGGCGACGCGCTTGCCGTCCAGGTAGAGCTCGCGGCCGTCGTCGAGTTCGGCCAGGTACCGCTCGCCGGTGAGCAGTCCCCGTCCGGTGGCCGGCGTGTCCAGCAGGGTCATGCGGTGGCTCCTGTCGAAGTCATGGTCGGGGCGTCGGTGGGCTGCTTGTCGGTGGGGGCGGGTGCGGGAGCGGTGAGGGCCGGATCGGTGAGGGCCGGATCGGTGAGCGGGTCGGCCAGGGCGCGGTAGCGGCCGTCGTGGTACAGCAGCGGCTCGCCCGGGGCGCCGTCGGTGGCGACGACCTCGCCGAGCAGCAGGGCGTGGTCGCCGCCGGGCAGGATCGCGTGCAGCCGGCAGTCGAACCAGGCCAGGCAGTGGTCGACCACCGGCGCGCCGGTGACCTCCGGCCGCATCGGCACGGTGGTGAACATGCCGAGCGCCCGGCCCGCGCCCGGGGTGGCGAAGCGGCGTCCGACGGCCTCCTGGCGGGCGGTCAGCACCGAGACCGCGAACCGGCCGGAGTCCCGGACGGCCGCCGCCAGCGGGCTGCGGGCGGCCACCGCCACGCTGACCAGCGGCGGGTCCAGGGAGAGCGTGCCGAAGGAGGAGACCGTCTTGGCGAAGACCTCGTCGCCGTCCCGGGCGGTGAGCACCGCGACCCCGGTCGTCCAGTGGCGGGCGGCCGCCCGGACGTCCTGCGGCTCCACCGGCCGGTGCCTGCGCACGGGGCTCATCGGAGCGCCACCCGGTACGCGCGCAGCCACTCGTCCAGCTGCACCAGGTGGTCCAGGCCGCCGACCGGGTTGGGCGCGGTGCGGGGGCTCGGCAGCGGCCGGCCCTCGGCCAGCAGCCGGCGTACGGCGGCCCGGTCCACCAGGTCGAAGACCGGCGCCTGCGGGTCGGCCAGCAGGGCTTGCGCCCGCTCGGTCAGCACCTCCGTGTAGCGGACGGCCGGGGTGGACGGGTAGCCGCTCTTCGGCCGGTCCGCCACCTGCGGCGGCAGCAGGTCCCGGACGGCGTCCCGCAGCAGGCCCTTCGGTCTGCCCTCCGGCGCCTTCAACGCCCAGGGGACGTTCCACAGGTACTCCACCAGCCGGTGGTCGCAGAACGGCACCCGGACCTCCAGGCCGACCGACATCGACACCCGGTCCACCCGGTCCAGCAGCGGCGGCAGCCAGCGGGTCAGCGCCAGGTGGAACACCTCGCGCACCCGGGCGTCCGCCGCCGACTCGTGAGCCAGGCGCGGGACTTCGGCGATCGAGTCGCGGTAGGCCGCGGCGGTGTACTCGGCCGGGCGGACCTCGGCCGCCACCTCCGCGCGCAGCAGGTCGGCCGGGGTGGCGCGGCCGTGCAGCCAGGGGAAGGTGCCGGATGCCAGCGCCGCCGCGTCGTGGAAGTACGGGTAGCCGCCGAAGATCTCGTCGGCCGCCTCGCCGGACAGCGCCACCGTGGAACGCCGGCGCACCTCGCGGAACAGCAGGTGCAGCGAGGCGTCCATCTCGCCCCAGCCCGGCCGGTCGCGGGCCGCCAGCACCACGTCCCGGGCGGGCAGCAGGTCGTCGTCCGGCACCAGGACGGCCGTGTGCAGCGTGCCGATGTGCTCGGCGGCGGCCTGCACGTACGGTGCGTCCAGGGTGGTGCGCCAGGCGTCCGGGGTGCGGTCGGCGCTGCCGGGGAAGTCCACCGAGAAGCTGGTGATCTTGCCCTGGCCGGCCCGCTCCCGGGCGATCGCGGCCAGCGCGGTGATGGCGCTGGAGTCCACCCCGCCGGACAGCAGGGTGCAGAGCGGCACATCGCTCAGCAACTGCCGCTCCACCGCGTCCGCCAGCAGCTCCCTGACCGTCGCCCGGGTGCGCTCCGGAGAGTCCTCGTGCGGGCGCGACTCCAGCCGCCAGTACCGGACCTCGGTGGTCGCGGACCTGGTCACCCGTACCAGCCGGCCCGGCCGGACCTCGTTCAGCCCCCGGAAGAGCCCGTGGCCGGCGGTCGGGGCGGCGGGCAGCGCGAAGAGCTCGGCCACGCCCTGGGCGTCCAGCTCGGCGCGGAACAGCGGATTGGCCAGCAGCGCCTTCGGCTCGGAGCCGAACAGTACCCCCGAGCGGTGGGCGTGCCAGTAGAGCGGCTTGATCCCCAGGTGGTCCCGGACCAGCAGCAGTTCCTCATCGCGGGCGTTCCACAGGGCGTAGGCGAAGATTCCGTTGAAGCGCTCGGGGGCGGCGGCGCCCCACTGGAGATGCGCGCGCAGCAGCACCTCGGTGTCCGAGTCCGTCCGGAAGACGTGCCCGTGGGCCTCCAACTCCCGCCGCAGCTCGCGGTGGTTGTACAGCTCGCCGTTGTAGCCCAGGACGGCCTGCGGGGCGTGCGGGGCGTCCGCCAGCGGCTGCACGCCGCCGTCCAGGTCGATCACCGACAGCCGGCGGTGGCCCAGCGCGAGGTGCCGGGACAGCCACACCCCCTCGGCGTCGGGGCCCCGGCACGCCAGGGTGCGGGTCATCTCCCGGACCGTCCGCTCCTCGCGGCGCAGGTCCGCCTCCCAGTCCAGCCAGCCTGTCACACCGCACATCACGCCTCCTGGCGGGGGTCGGAATCGGAAGGGGCCGAGGCCTCCCAGCGGCAGCCGTGGCCCGTCGGGCCGCTCAGCAGCCGGACGGCCGGGCGGAAGCCCTTGGCGCGGATATTGGAGGACACCGCCTCCGTGCAGTACGTGCAGGGGGAGGCCAGGGTGAGGCGGACACCGGAGCGGCGGGCCTGCTCGCGGTAGTCCCAGATGGCGCAGTGGGTGATGGTCAACGCGGAGTGCTCCGCAGGGCCCCGGGCGGTGCTGTGGTCCTCGTCGAACTCGTAGTCGGAGCCGTAGAGTTCGGCCTGGCGGGCGAGGCGGTGCATCGGGTCGGCGGCGCCGCGGCCGTAGTCCGGCTCCACCTCGCGGTGCACCTCGGCGTTCGACCGGGCCCACTCGGCGAGCACCGGCTCGCCGTACCGGGACACCAGGAAGCGCTCCATCAGCGCCTGGCCCCGGAAGAACACCCGCTGCCACTCGGGCGCGCGGGCCGAACCCTCCTCGGGGAGGTCCGCGAACACGGCGGACTGCAGGGCGAACCAGTCGGTCAGGTGGACCTCGTCCCCGCGGGACACCAGGAACCTGGTCAGGCCGGCCTCGGCCTCGTGCAGGCGGCGGCGCCACAGCGCCGAACGCTCGGCGTCCGACATCGAACGGTACGGGGACGGGGGCAGCTCGGGCGGCAGACCGGGGCCGGCCACCGGCAGAACGGCGGTGGCCGGCGCGGGCGGTACGGCACCCTCGGGCGGAATGCTCAACGGGTCACTCCCTTCGGCGGATCGCGGTGTCGCAACCGTATGAAGGGGAGTGGTGGGGGGAGTAGCCCCGAACGGACCCACTGGTGGCGACGATCGGAGACCGGGAGTGCGCCGAAGGTCGCCCTCGGGGGCGTGCGGTGGCTGGGGCGGGAGCGGGGCGGGTGGGGGTGGTTGCGGGCGGGTCGGGTGCGGGTCGGGGGTCCGGTGCTGCGTGCGGTTCCCCGCGCCCCTGAGGTCGGTGGTGGGTCAGCCGGCGAGGCCGTGGCGGTGGGCGTAGAGGGCGGCGCGGAGGCGGTCGGAGTGGCCGGTCTTGCGCATGGCGGAGGTGAGGTGCTTCTTCACGGTGGCTTCCGCGAGGGCGAGTTCGCGGCCGATCTCGGCGTTGCTGAGGCCCCGGGCGAGCTGGGCGAGGACTTCGCGTTCGCGTTCGGTCAGGCCGACCTGCTGGAGGGCCGGTTCGGCGGCCTGGCCGGCCAGGCTGGCGGGGTGGACGCGGGCCGGGGGCGGGGCGGGGAGGAAGACCGAGCCGCCGGCGGCGGCGAGTTGGACGGCGCCGATGATGCGGTCCTCGGGCAGGTCCAGCGGGAAGCAGCCGACGGCGCCGGCCAGCAGGATGCGGCTGGCCTCGGCGGTGGACTCGGCGCGTCTCAGCAGGACGACCCGGGTGTCGGGGGCGCCCTCCGGCCCGCGCAGGGCGACGGCGGCGGCCAGGTCCTCGCCGAGCGAGGCGCCCCGGCCCAGCAGGACGACGTCCGGCCGGACCCGGCGGACGGCGGCCACGGCGGCGGCCGGGTCCCCGGTGCTGCCGACCACGGTCAGCCCCGGCGCCGTGGCCAGTACGGACCGCAGGCCGGCACTGGCCACGGGGTGCCGTTCGACCAGGAAGACCCGGGTGGCGCCGGCCGCGGCCTCCTCGCTGCCGCACACCGGGTGCCCGCAGTCGCAGGCGGCGGCCGGTGCGGCGGGCTGCGGGCCGGGCTCGGCCAGCAGCTGGTGACCGGCGATCAGGTCGAGCGGGTTGTCGATCTCGCTGTGCAGTGCCTCGGCCCCGATCACCGGGCCGACGCCGATGTGCGAGAGCCGGCGGGCGCTGCCCCGGTGCGGGGTCCGGTGCGGATGCGGGTCGCGGGCGCCGGTGGGGAGGGCGCGCTGGGGGGCGTACTGGGCGGGTGCGTACTGCGACAGGGCGTACTGCGGCATGGCGGGTGCGGTTCCCTCGGACGTGGCGGGCCGGCTCGTGGGCACGGTTGCTGCGGCGGGGCCTGGTACGGAGGTCGCGGGCCGGAGGCGGCGGGCGGCGGGGCGTACGGGCCTGGTGCGGGAGCGCTGCTGCCGGGGTCGGGGCTCGGCGTCAGCGCTGGAGAGCGCGAGGACACAGCTCGTCGAAACACCTGCGGTGCCACGAGCCGCCGATACCGACCAGGGTGTAGCCGGTCCGCCGGATTGCCATGCCGACAGGGTAGTTCCGGGCCTCGTAGCAGGTCAAGGACGGGACGGCGGTCCGGCGGAGGCGGTAGCCGGCTGCCCCGCGCGGCCGATCCTATGACCGGGGGTAACAGCATGAACTGCTGACTGGCTGTCAACGCCGCCCATCCGCGACCTTCATGACGTCGGCCTTCCGCCGCCCACCCGGTGCGCCGAGCCGTTTCCGACGTGCCCCGGACCGTTCCGGCGCGTCCCGGCCCGCCGCCAGGGCCGCCCCCTCGAAGGTCCCCCGCAGACTGCCCGCCGGTGCCACCGGCCCCGTCCGGAAAGGAATTCCGCCATGCCCGCCGCCGACCACCGGACGGCCGCCCGACCCGGCGCGGCCCAGCCCCGAGGGGTGCGTGGATGACCGGGTTCCTGCTGCGCCGCCTGCTGCTCGCGGTGCCGACCCTGCTCGGGGTGACGGTGGTGGTGTTCGCCACGGTGGCCCTGGTGCCGGGCGATCCGCTGACCGCGCTGCTGGGACCGGGCGCCCCGCCGGAGGCCCGCCACGAGCTGTCCGAACGACTGGGCCTGGACGAGCCCTTGCCGCTGCGCTACCTCGGCTGGCTGGGCGGGGTGGCCGGCGGCGACCTCGGGGTCTCCATCTCGGCGCAGCGCCCGGTGGCCGAACTGCTCGGCTCCGCGCTCGGCCAGACCCTGCTGCTGGCCGGCGCCGCCTTCCTGCTGGTGCTGGCCGGCGGGGTGCTGCTGGGGGCCCTCGGCGCGCTGCGGCCGAACGGCCCGCTGGGCCGGCTCTGCGACGCGCTGGGCACGCTGGCGGTCTCCGCGCCGCAGTACTCGGTGGCGCTGCTGCTGATCGCGGTGTTCGCGGTCAACCTGCGCTGGCTGCCGGCCGGCGGCACCCACGACGTGTTCGGCGGCGGCGGCGCGGGCGACCTGCTGCGCCACCTGGTGCTGCCCGCCGTGGCGGCGGCACTCGTACCGCTGGGCCTGACGGCCAAGGTGTTCCGGGCGGCGCTCTCCACCGTGCTGGCGGGGGAGTTGGCGGACAGCCTACGGGCCCGCGGCCTGAGCCGGTTCGCGGTGCTGCGGCACTGCGTGCACAACGCCTCGCCGGCCTTGCTGACCATCGGCGGCCTGCAACTCGCCTACCTGCTGGAGGGCGTGGTCTTCGTGGAGACCCTGTTCGCCTGGCCGGGCGTCGGCCGGCTGCTGTACGACGCGCTGACCGCCCGCGACCTGCCGCTCGTCCAGGGCGGGGTGCTGGTGGTGGCGGTCGCTTTCGTCGGGATCAACCTGCTGGTGGACGCCGCGCACGCGGCGATCGACCCGCGCGTGCGGAGCTGACCGTGACGCTGACCACCAAACCCACCAAACCCGCCGGACCCGCCGGACCCGTCGAGCCCGGACCCGTCGAGCCCGGACCCGTCGAGCCCGGAGCCGTCCGGCGCGCCCCCCGGGACGTCCTGCTGCTGCTCTCCGCCGGGGCCGCCGCCCTGCTGGTGCTGCTCGCCCTCGGCGCGCCGCTGGTGGCCCCGTACGACCCGGCGGCCGGCTCGCTGGAGGACCGGCTGCTCGACCCGGGCGCCCCCGGCCACCTGCTCGGCACCGACGGCCAGGGCCGGGACGTGCTCAGCCGGCTGCTCTGGGCCGGCCGGGCCTCGCTGGTCGGCGGCCTGGTACCGGTGCTGGTGGCCGTCACCGCCGGCACCCTGCTGGGCATCGCCGCCGGGCTGGGCGGCCGGGTCACCGAGCAGGTGCTGCTGCGCACCCTCGACGTGCTGTACGCCTTCCCCGGGGTGCTGCTCGCCATCGCGGTGGCCACCCTGCTGCGGCCCGGCCTGGGCGCCACCGTGCTCGCGCTCTCGGTGGTGCTCACCCCGGCGGTGGCCCGGGTGGCCTTTACCGAGCTGCGGCGCATCCGCACCGCCGAGTACCTGGAGGCCGCCCGGGTCAGCGGGGCCGGCGGGCTGGACCTGGCGGTGCGCCAGGTGGTGCCGGTGGTCGCGCCGGTGGTGCTGGTGTACGCGGCCTCGCTGGTCGGCCTGTCCGTGGTGTACGCGGCCGGGCTGTCCTTCCTGGGCCTGGGCGTGGCGCCGCCCACCGCCGAGTGGGGCGCGATGCTCGACGAGCTGCGCCCCAGTCTGTTCACCCACCCGTGGGTGGCGGTGCAGCCGGCCCTGGTGATCCTGCTGGTCTCGGTGGTCTTCAACACCCTCGGCGAGCGGCTGCGCCGACGGATCGGCGACAGCGGAGCACACCTTCCGGAGGCGGGCCGATGAGTGTCCTGGACGTGGCCGGACTGGCCGTGGAGTACCCCGGCGGAGTCCGGGCGGTGGACGGGGTCTCCTTCTCCGTCGACGCGGGCGAGGCGCTGGTCCTGCTGGGCGAGTCCGGCAGCGGCAAGACCACCGCCGCCCGTACGGTGCTCGGCCTGCCCGGGCGCGGGGCCCGGGTCAGCGGCTCGGTGACGCTCTCCGGCACCGACCTGCGGGCCCTGGACGCCCGGGGCTGGTCGCGGGTGCGCGGCGCCCGGATCGGCTACGTCCCGCAGGACCCGACCGGCTCGCTGGACCCGCTGCGCCGGATCGGCCCGCAGCTCGCCGAAGTCCTGCTGCGCCACCGGCGGGCCGACGGCCGCCGGGCCGCCCGGGAGGCCGTGCCCGCCCTGCTCGCCGAGGCCGGGGTGGCGGAGCCGGAGCGCGTCGCCCGCGCCTACCCGCACGAACTCTCCGGCGGGCTGCGCCAGCGCGCGGCCATCGCCATCGCGGTCTGCTGCGGCCCCGAGCTGCTGATCGCGGACGAGCCCACCACCGCCCTGGACGCGCTGGTGCGGGGCCGCGTCCTCGACCTCTTCGACGAACTGCGCCGCCGGCGCGGCATCGCCCTGCTGCTGGTCACCCACGACCTGACGGCGGCCCGCCGGATCGGCGGCCGGGTGGCCGTGCTGCGGACCGGCCGGATCTCCGGCACCGGGCCGACCGAGCAGGTGCTCGGCGCGAGTCCCGGCACCGCCGCCGATGCCGAAGCCGACCCTGCCGACCCTGCTGCCGATGCCGCCGATGCTGCCGATGGCATGGTGGCCGCCGAACCGGGAGGCCGTCGATGAGCGCCGAGTCCGCCGCCGGCACGCCGCTGCTGGAGATCACCGAGGTCCGCAAGGGCTTCCGCCGGGGCTCCCTCGCCCTGGACGGCGTCAGCCTGCGGGTGGCACCCGGCGAGACGGTCGGCCTGGTCGGCGAGTCCGGCTCCGGCAAGTCCACGCTGGCCCGGCTCGCCCTGGGCCTGCTCGCCCCCGACGAGGGCACCGTCCGGTTCGCCGGACAGGACCCGTACGGGCTGCGGGGGCGGCGGGCCCGACCCGTCCGCGCCCGGCTCCAGTTCGTGCCGCAGCACCCGCGCGGCTCCCTCAACCCCGCGCTGCGGGCCGGCGAGGCGGTGGCCACCGCGCTGCGCCTGCACGGCACCCCGCGCCGGGAGCGGCCCGCCGCCGTGGCGGAGCTGTTCGGGCAGGTCGGCCTGGGCGCCGAGCTGGCCGCGCGCTACCCCCGGGAGCTGTCCGGCGGGCAGCTCCAGCGGGTGGCCGTGGCCCGGGCCCTGGCCACCCGGCCGGACCTGGTGGTCTGCGACGAGCCGACCTCCGCCCTCGACCCCGCGGTGCAGGAACGCCTGCTGGACCTGCTCGCCGGACTCCAGCAACGCACCGGCCTGGCCTACCTGTTCATCTCGCACGACCTGGCGGTGGTCCGCCGGATCGCGCACCGGGTGCTGGTGCTGAGGCACGGCCGGGTGGTCGAGGAGGGCAGCGCCGAGACCCTGTGGTCGGCCCCCGCCCACCCGTACACCCGGGCCCTGCTGGCGGCCGCCGAGTGTGGGCCGGCGCCCGTCCTCCAGGGCGCCCGCGACTGAGCCCGTCCACAACTCCACAACCGCACGTCCCGCCGCCCTATCGCCGCCCTTCCGGCCCCCGACCGCGCGCCCTGCCGCCGCACCTCCGCCTCCCCTTCCCCTCCCCTTCCCCGTACCGCCGACCCGACCAGCGACAAGGAACAGCCATGACGCACCACCGCCCCGCCCGCATCAGCACCAGAGTCGGCGCGCTGCCGGCCGCCGCCGTCGTGCTGCTCGCCACCGCGGGCTGCGGCTCCGGGACGGAGGCCCCGGCCGCCGGCGGCGAGGGCCGGGGCGGCACCCTGGTGGTCGGCGCCACCGGCAAGCTGCCCAACCCCGACACCGTGATCGGCGGGGCCGGCTTCGAGGGCAAGCGGCTGGTCAGCTTCCAGATCTACGAGGGCCTGACCCGCTACGACCTGTCCGTCACCGACCGCCCGCCGGCCGTCACCGGCGCGCTCGCCGAGTCCTGGAAGGTCGCCGAGGACTCCCGCACCTGGACCTTCAAGCTGCGCAAGGGCGTCACCTTCCAGGACGGCACCCCCTTCGACGCCGACGCCGTGCTGTTCAACCTGGACCGCTACCTCAACAAGCAGAGCGAGCACTACACCGACGCGATCGGCGCCGCCGCCACGGAGTACGCGGGCTCCATCACCACCTACCGCAAGCTCGACGCCGACCACGTCGAACTGGTCACCAAGGACCCCAACGGCCACTTCCCCGAGGACCTGGCGCACGTCCTGATCGCCAGCCCCACCGCGGTGAGGAAGACCGGCTCCAAGGACTTCGCCAAGCAGCCCGTCGGCACCGGCCCGTTCTCCTTCGTCTCGCAGACCGAGGGCCAGCAGATCGAACTGGCCGCCAACAAGTCCTACTGGCGCGGCGCGCCCAAACTGGACCGGCTGATCGTCAAGCCGCTGCCGGACGCCGCCGCCCGCACCGCCGCACTGCGCTCCGGCGGGGTCAACTGGATCGAGTACCCCAACCCCGACGACATCGAGAGCCTCCAGCGGGACGGCGTCCGGATCTCCACCAACAGCTACGACCACCTCTGGTACTGGATCCTTGACACCTCCAAGGCGCCCTGGAACGACCCCCGGGTGCGCAAGGCCGCCAACTTCGCCGTCAACCGGCAGGCCATCGCCGAGAAGCTGCTGCGCGGCACCGCCGACCCGGCCCTCCAGGCCGCCCCGCGCGCCACCTTCGCCTACGACCCGGCCGGCGACGCCTACGGCTACGACCCGGCCAAGGCCAAGGCGCTGCTCGCCGAGGCCGGGGTGGCCGGCGGCTTCAGCACCTCCGTCACGGTGCCCACCGGCGGCTCCGGCAACCTGCTGCCCGTGCCGATCTCCGAGGCCATCCAGCGCGACCTGGCAGCCGTCGGCATCAAGGTCGAACTGCGCACCACCGACTGGTCCACGCTGATCGGCGCCGAGGCCAAGGGCCAGGTCGCGCTCGGCTCGGACGCCATCGCGCAGTCCACCACACTGTTCCAGTCCGAGGCGCTGCTGCCGCTGTTCATCGGCTCCAACAGCCCGTTCTGGACGGGCCACTACAGCAGCCCCAAGGTCGACGAACTGCTGAATTCCGCCTCCGCCCAGCCCGACCAGGCCAAGCGGCAGGCCGACTACCGGCAGGCGCTCTCCCAGGTGACCGCCGACGCGCCCTGGCTGTTCGTGGTCAACGACCGCAACCCGCGCGCCCTCTCGCCCAAGGTGCAGGGCCTGGTGCAGCCGCAGTCCTGGTTCATCGACCTGACCACCGTCTGGATCGGCAAGTAGTGACCCCCGTACGAGAGAAGGCCGCTCGATGAGCACCCCGCACGCACCCGACCGCCGCGCCGAGCCGCCGAAGTGGGGCATCACCCTCCCGCTGCCCGGCCTGACCATCGACCGGCACCGCTTCATCGTCGAACGGCTGCCGGAACTCGGGTACACCGACGTCTGGAGCGCCGAGGGCGGCGGCACCGACGCCTTCACCCCGCTGGCCGCCACCGCCGCCTGGTCCCCCTCGCTGCGGATCGGCACCGGCATCGTCCCGGTGCACACCAGGGGCCCCGCCGTACTCGCCCAGACCGCCGCCACCCTGGCCCAACTCGCCCCCGGCCGACTGCTGCTGGGAATCGGCGCCTCCGTGCCGGCGCACGTCACCGACATCAACGGCATCCCCTTCGACGAACCGTTCAAGCGCACCCGGGACGTGCTGCGCTTCCTCACCCGGGCCCTGCGCGGCGAGCACATCGCCGGGGACTTCGACACCTTCTCGATCACCGGCTACCGGCTGCCGCACCCGCCCGTCGAACCGGTCAAGGTGATCCTGGGCGCGCTGCGCCCCGGCATGCTGAAGCTCGGCTTCAACGAGGGCGACGGCGCGATCACCAACCTGCTCTTCCCCGAGGACGTGCCCAAGGTGCTGGACGCCGTCGGGCCGCAGCCGCCGGGCAAGGAACTGGTGGTCAAGGTGTTCGTCTGTCCCACCGAGGACGCCGACTACGCGCACCGGGCCTCCCGGCCGTTCCTGGCCTGGATCCTCAACCGCGAGCCCTACCGCAAGTTCCACGAGTGGCTGGGCCACGGCGAACTGCTGAAGGAGACCCACGAGCGCTGGGCGGCCGGCGACCCGGAGGGCTCGCAGCGGGCGCTGCCGGACGAGGTGGTCGACGGCCTGTTCGTCTCCGGCTCGCCCGAGGAGTGCCGGGAGCGCATCCTGCGGTACCACCGGCCCGGCGTCACCACCATCCAGCTGTACGTGTCGCTGCCGCCCGAGGTGTTCGTCAGCCGGGCCCGACTGCTGGACACCCTGGCCCGGCTCGGCCCGGCCGCCGGGTAGCGCCGCCGGGCAGCGCGCCCCGGCCCATGGCACCCGGCCCCTGCCCAGGGACGGCCCGGCAGGGGCCCGGGCAGGGCGCGCACCCCCCCGTACACCCGCGAACGCGGAGGCAGAGCAATGGAGTTGGAGATCCGTGGCGGCGTGAGAGCCGCCCCCGTACACGGCCGGACACCGCGCGAGCGGCAGGCGCTGCGCTTCGCCCCGGACCTGCGGGAGCGCGCCGCCGACCCCGGGCACGTCGCCCGGACGGCCCGCGAGAACGAGGAGGACGGGCTGGACAGCGCCCTCGTGGTGCAGTCCAGCTCCTGGCCGGACCCGTGGCTGGTGGCCACCTGGGCCCTGGCCGCCACCAGCCGGCTGCGGATCGCCGTCGCCCACCGCGTCGGCACCACCGCGCCCACCGTCGCCGCCCGCCAACTGGCCACCCTGGACCGGCTGTCGGGCGGCCGGGCGGCGGCCCACGTGATCGTCGGCTCCAGCGACCTCGACGTCGCCCGGGACGGCGACCTGCTCGGCAAGCAGGACCGCTACCGGCGCGCCGACGAGTACCTCACCCTGCTGCGCCGCTCACTGACGGCGGAGGAGGAGTTCGACCACAGCGGCGAGTTCTACCGCGTCCAGGGCGCCCGCCCCGGGCTGCGGCCCGAGCCGCGCGGCGAACTGCTCTCCTTCGGGGGCTCCTCCCCGCAGGGCGTACGGCTGGCGGCCCGGCACGCCGAGGTGTACGCCGTACCCGCCCTGCCGCTGCCCGACACCCGCCGCCGGATCACCGAAGTGCGGGAGGCGGCCGCCGGATTCGGGCGGGTGGTGCGGATCTGGCGGCACCTCACCCTGGTGCTGGCCGACACCGACGAGGCCGCCCGGGACAAGGTCCGCGAGCTGCGCCGGGAGGCGCTGCGGCTCACCGCCGGCCCGGACGGCCACCGGTTCGCCCAGGCCGTCGCCCTGGACCGCGACCGCGAGCGGGGCCGGGCCGCCGAGGAGCGGCCGGGCGAGCAGGTGGCCGCCTACGTCCGCCGCTCCTTCGCCGCCGCGTACGCGGGCTCGCCCGCCACCGTCGCCCGCCGGATCAACCTGCTGCGGGCGGGCGGGGTGGACATCGTCCAGCTCGACCTGTCGACCGAGACCGACCAGGACCGGGCCCTGCGGCGGGAACTCGTCGCGCTGCTCCGCTCGCCCGGGGCGGTGGCCGCCCGACAGCGGGGCTGGTAGCCGCGGGCCCGTCCGGGGTGCCGCCGCGACATGTCGTCAAGTGCCGTCAAATCCCGTCAAGTGCCATGAACCGCCGTGTACCGCTGCGGTCTGCTGTGAAGCGCCACGAACTGCCATGACCCGCCACGACCTCAGGGAGAACCAGATGGCCACGCGCCTGTTCACCTCCGAGTCCGTCACCGAGGGACACCCGGACAAGATCGCTGACCAGATCAGCGACACCATTCTCGACGCCCTGCTGAAGGAGGACCCGAAGTCCCGGGTCGCGGTCGAGACGCTGATCACCACCGGCCTGGTGCACATCGCCGGCGAGGTGACCACGAAGGCGTACGCGCCGATCGCGCAGCTGGTGCGGGAGAAGATCCTGGAGATCGGCTACGACTCCTCGAAGAAGGGCTTCGACGGGGCGTCCTGCGGTGTGTCGGTGTCGATCGGCGCGCAGTCGCCGGACATCGCGCAGGGTGTGGACACCGCGTACGAGGCCCGGGTCGGGGGCGCCAGCGAGGGCCAGGAGGGGGACGACCTGGACCGGCAGGGGGCGGGCGACCAGGGGCTGATGTTCGGGTACGCCTCGGACGAGACGCCGGAGCTGATGCCACTGCCGATCACGCTGGCGCACCGGCTGGCCCGCCGGCTGTCGGAGGTCCGCAAGAACGGGACGATCCCGTACCTGCGGCCGGACGGGAAGACCCAGGTCACCATCGAGTACGACGGGGACCGGGCCGTCCGCCTGGACACCGTGGTGGTCTCCTCGCAGCACGCCGGCGACATCGACCTGGAGTCGCTGCTCACCCCCGACATCCGCGAGTACGTGGTCGAACCCGTACTGGCCGAATTCGCCATCGACGCCTCGGACCACCGGCTGCTGGTGAACCCGACCGGCCGGTTCGAGATCGGTGGTCCGATGGGCGACGCGGGTCTGACGGGCCGGAAGATCATCATCGACACGTACGGCGGTTTCGCGCGGCACGGCGGCGGGGCGTTCTCGGGCAAGGACCCGTCGAAGGTGGACCGTTCGGCGGCGTACGCGATGCGGTGGGTGGCGAAGAACATCGTGGCGGCGGGTCTGGCGCGGCGGGCCGAGGTGCAGGTGGCGTACGCGATCGGGAAGGCCGAACCGGTGGGCCTGTTCGTGGAGACCTTCGGCTCGGAGGCGGTGGACGTGCTGAAGATCCAGGAGGCCGTGGTGAAGGTCTTCGACCTGCGGCCGGCCGCGATCATCCGGGACCTGGACCTGCTGCGGCCGATCTACGCGCAGACCGCCGCGTACGGGCACTTCGGCCGCGAGCTGCCGGACTTCACCTGGGAGCGCACCGACCGCGTCCAGGAACTCAAGGCGGCCGCCGGTGTCTGAACACGGCGCGGTGGTGGTCAGCGGCTCCATCGCCACCGACCACCTGATGACCTTCCCCGGCCGCATCGCCGAACAGCTCCTGCCCGAGGAGCTGGCCCGCGTCTCGCTCTCCTTCCTGGTCGACGGCCTGGAGATCCGGCGCGGCGGCGTCGGCGCCAACATCGCGCTCGGGCTGGGCCGGCTCGGACTGCGGCCCGTGCTGGTCGGGGCGGTCGGCGCCGACCACACCGAGTACGACACCTGGCTGCGTGCCAACGGCGTCGACACCCGGGGCGTGCTCACCGACCCCGAACTGTTCACCGCCCGCTTCCTGTGCACCACCGACCGGGACCAGAACCAGATCGCCTCCTTCTACCCCGGCGCGATGAGCCGGGCCGCCGACATCGACCTGCACGAGGTCCTGGCCCGCACCGGCCCGGCCCGGATCGTGCTGATCGGCCCCGACGACCCCGGCGCGATGCTGCGCCGCACCGAGGAGGCCCGCAGCGCCGGCATCCCGTTCGCGGCCGACCCGTCCCAGCAACTCGCCCGCCTCACCGGTGAACAGGCCCTCGCCCTGGTGGACGGCGCGGCCCTGCTCTTCACCAACGCCTACGAACGGAGCCTGCTGCTGGGGCGCACCGGCCTCACCGAGGAGGACCTGCGCAAGCGTGTCGGCACCTGGTTCACCACCCTGGGCGCGGACGGCGTCCGGATCGAACGCCAGGGCCACCCGCCCATCGACGTCCGCCCGCCCCGCGAACTGCGCCGCGCCGACCCGACGGGCGTCGGCGACGCCTTCCGCGCCGGCGTCCTCGCCGCGGACACCTGGGGCCTCTCCCTACGGGCCGCCGCCGAAGTCGGCTGCCTGCTCGCCACCCTGGCCCTGGAATCCGTCGGCACCCAGGAGTACGACTTCCATCCCGAAACCTTCCTCACCCGCCTCGCCACCACCTACGGCCCCGAAGCCGCCACCCACGTCCGCCCCCACCTCCCCACCTCCACCTCCCCACCCCCACCTGACCGGCCCACACCGTCCCGGGTTCACGCGCAGAGCGGTGCGTCGGCCACGGCCCGCAACGCGGCCGGTTCCCGAAGGTAGCCGGGCGCCTCGAACCGGGCCGTGTCCGCTCCGGTGACCGTCACATAGCCGGGTACCACCAGCGGAGCGGAGTTCGGCCCGTGGGCTCCCGGCAGCCCCGGTGGCAGTGACACCTCGCCCTGCGCCTGCCAGATCCTCCCCGAGAACCGCAGGTACCGCGCCCCGCAATGGACGCCCCAGTCGAACGGATACGCCCGGCCAAGCACCGGACTGCCGGGCTGGGCCGGCGGACCGGCGGGATCCACCTCGCGGCGGACCGGAGCCGCTGCCGGTGCGGATGCGAATTCGGACGCCGCCGCCGAGACCGTCGGTTCCGCGGACGTGGACGTGGACGTGGACGCGGGCGCCTGGGCCGACCGGCGTTCGTCCGGCGCGGACCGCGGCCCGGACAGTACGCCCGCCACCACCGCGCACGCCACGACGGCCGTGACCACACCGGCGACCCGCACGCGACGACGGCGCCGCCCACGCTCCACCACCTCGCGCACCGGCGCCGGCACAGGAACCTGCTGATCCGCCAGCCCCCTCAGACCCGAACGGAGTTCTTCCTGCTCCCGGCCCTCGAAGTCGTTCATTCCTGGTCCCTCCTTGCACGTCCGGACAGTTCCGCCCGTCCGCGGATACGGTCCAGAGCCCTGCTTGTCCTGGATTTGACCGTCCCCACCGAGCACCCCAGCAGCTGCGCGACCTGCTCCACGCTCAGGTCCTCGTAGAACCTGAGCACCAGGACCGTGCGCTGCGCGGCCGGCAGCGCGGCAAGAGCGCGCTCCAGATCCACCAGGTCCCCCCAACGCTGTGCGGGGTCCTGGGCCTGACCCTGCTCCCGGGGACTGCGGTGGGGGATCTCCCGGTACCAGTGCCTCCGGCGCCACGTGGCGTGGACGTTGACAAGGGTCCTGCGGGCGTAGGCCGCAGGGTTGTCCCACGTATCGGAACGCCCCCAGGACATGTAGATCCGCAGCAAGGCGCTCTGAGCCAAGTCCTGGGCGGAATGCGGGTCCCCGGTCAGCAGCCTGGCGGTGCGCAGCATCGCCGGATGGACAGCATGGGCAAAGCGGCTGAAGTCCGCTTCACGTTCGGAAGGCGAGTCCCGCACCGGCGTCCCTCCCGCAGGTCGTGTCGTCATGTCGTTCTACTGGACCACCTGGGAGGCCGAGCGGGTTCCCTTCACCCGACAGGTGCCGTTCGAACGGCAGGGCGACCGTGCCACAGCTCCGAGAGGAGAGCTGACCAGGAGACCGACGGCCCTCGCTCGCTGGGCCCCGCCCGGTGAACGCCCAGGCGTCGTGCCTCGGAGCCCGGACGGGCGGGGCCGGCGCCGAGGCGCTCACCGGGCGTAGTCGACCTCGGGGAAGTCGGGGGAGGGGCCGTCGAGCAGCTGCCCCTGGTCGCGGAGGTGGAGGTCGAAGAAGGCTCGCGGGTAGGCGCGTTGGAACGCCTGTGCCCGGTGCGCGGGGATCGTCCCGACCTCTTCCTCCAGATCGGCCGGTGACCTGCCCAGGAGAGGGGCGATCAGCGGCAGGATCAGCACATCGTCGCCGAACGACTGGTGCGCGGCTCCCCGTACGGTCAGATGCAGGCGCCAGCCGCGCAGACGCGACCAGAACGCGCGCAGGGCGGGGTTGCTCTCCATGCCGCCCTTGCCCAGGGTGTCCACGACCAGGAACGGGCGGTCGAGCCCGGCGTCCACCACCGGGCCCGCCGCGCCCCCGTCCAGGCTCGCTCCCGCCGTGATCCGCCCGTCGGTGAGCATGGTCGCGGCGGTGGTGGCGCCGCCCAGGGAGTGGCCGAGCATGCCGACGCGCCGCAGGTCGAGCGCCCCGCGCATGCCGGTGGGCAGCGGGGTGCGGCAGACGCCGGGGTGGCCACCCGCGCGGAGGACGGCGAGCCGGTCCAGGACGAAGCGGATGTCGGCGGTACGGACCGCGAGGGCCTTGGCGTAGTCGCTGATCCCGCCCAGCGGATTCGTCTCGACGCGTCCACCGGGGAAGGCGACCACCGCCGCGTCGTAGGTGTGGTCGACGGTGACCACCAGGAAGCCGTGACTGGCGAGGTCTTCCACGACGCCGGTGCCGAACGACCGTGACGCGTCGGAGCCGGGAGAGTAGAGCACGACGGGCAGGGGGCCCGGTGGGCCGCCGACGGGAGCGCCCTCGTGGCCGTGGGTGCCTCCCAGCCGTACCCGGCCGGGAGGCAGGCCGAGGAGGCTCAGGTACCGGTCGGCCGCCGCCGGAGGCATCCAGGGAGCAGTGGGGCGGGCCGCGCAGTCGCGGGCGGGGTACCAGATGCTGATCATCAGCTCACGGCAGGGGCGGGAGGGTACCCAGGGGTCCGGCCGTGCGGTGTCGGCCAGGTGCAGCGCGATCGTGCCCAGCGGGTACGGTCCGTTCGGGGCGGGCAGCTGGAACCGCACGGGTTCCTCCTGCCTCGGTCGCGCGACGGCCACCTGGGCGAGCGGACCCGAGACCAGGGCGGCGGCCAGTCCGGCGCACGAGGACAGCAGTGTTCTCCGATTCATGGCTTCACTGTTCCGTCCGACGAGCCCGGCGGCTTCGCCCCCGGGGAGGAACCCGGTGTCAGCCCAGGAGGGTACGACGGGCATCAGCCGCGTGGATGACTCAGCCCGGGAGATGACGTCCTCCGGGCTGACAGGCCCCGGGCCCCCGTGTGGATAGCGTGGCCGGCATGGGCGACGGGGAGTCACGGCCGCTGGTGGCCGGACGTCTGCGGGACGGACAGTGGCACGGCGTGGACACGGTCGCGGCCGTGCTCCTCGCCCTGGCGTTCGGCGCGAGCGAGACGCGGAGCGGTGGCTGGGGCGCGGGAGCCGTGGCGGCGGTGGTCTGGCTGCCGGTCGCGGTGCGGCGTAGACGGTCCGTCCGCGTTCTGTACACGGTCCTGGCCGGAGCGGTCCTCGCCATGGTGTTCACCGGATGGGAGGAGTCCTGGATCCCCGTCGGGGCCGCCCTGTACACGGTGGCGGCGCGGGAACCGCGGCGCCGGTCCGCGACGGCGCTCGGCTGCTCGCTGGGCGCCGTCGCGGCGGCCATGGCCCTCGTACCGCGACCGGTCCCGGCCTCCGGGGTCGCGTGGGGCGTCGTCTTCGCGTCTTTGATGATGACCCTGCCCTGGCTGGTGGGCACCGCGCTGAGAGAGCAGCGGTCGTACGCGGAACTCGCCGCCCGGCAGGCCGTGACGGACGAGCGCCTGCGGATCGCCCGCGAGCTCCACGACGTGGTGGCCCACCACCTGACCGTCATCGCGGTACGGGCCGAGGTGGCCTGTGCGGTGGCCTCCACCAACCCGCAGGAGGCCGAGCGGACCCTCGCCCTGGTCGGGACGGCGGGCCGGACGGCGCTCACCGAGATGCGCCGCATGCTCGGCGTTCTGCGATCACCCGGTGACGGAGCCGAGTTGGGGGCCGCCCCCGGTCTGGCGGACCTGCCCGCGCTCGTGGACGGCGCAGGCCCGCGGGTGGAGCTGTCCGTCGACCCGGATCCACCGCTCCCCCCGGGGGTGGAACTGGCGGTCTACCGGATCGTTCAGGAAGCCCTCACCAATGTCGTCAGGCACGCGGGATCGGCGGACTGCCGGGTGAACCTGTTCCGGGCGGGTTCCGAGGCGGTCGAGATCGAGGTCGTCAACGACGCGCCGTCCCGGCTCCCGTCCCCGCTCCCGTCCCGGCGTCCTGGCGGCGGGCACGGACTCATCGGGATGCGGGAGCGGGCGGCCATGTGCGGCGGGACCCTCTCCGCCGGCCCCCTGGCGACGGGCGGATTCCGGGTGCATGCGTGGCTGCCCTGCGGATCGGAGACAGCACGGTGAACCGGCCGGTCCGGGTTCTCATCGCCGATGACCAGGCGCTGTTGCGGGCGGGCTTCCGTCTGCTCATCGAGAGCGTGCCGGACCTCACCGTCGCAGGTGAGGCCGGCAGCGGTGAACAGGCCGTCGAACTCGCCCTGCGGCTGCGGCCCGACGTCGTGCTGATGGACATCCGGATGCCGGGCACGGACGGCCTGGAGGCCACCCGGCGCATCTGCGCGGACCCGGACGCCGTCGGCACCCGTGTGCTGGTCCTCACCACCTTCGACCTGGACGAGTACGTGTACGCGGCACTCCGCGGCGGAGCCAGCGGATTCCTCCTGAAGGACATCCTCCCCGCCGACCTGCTGACAGCCTTGCGGGTGGTCGCCTCCGGCGACGCCCTGCTCGCGCCCGCGGTCACCCGCCGTCTGATCCGCGAGTTCGCCGGACGCCACGAGCCGGGCCCGCGACTCGCCCGGGAGCTGGCGGGCGTGACCCCACGGGAACGGGAAGTCCTCCGCTTGGTGGCCCGGGGACTGCCCAACCTCGTGATCGCCGAGCGACTGGGGCTGAGCGTCGCGACCGTCAAGACACATGTCCGGCGGCTGCTGGCCAAGCTCGACGCCCATGACCGGGCCCAGATGGTCGTCATCGCCTATGAGACGGGCATGGTCACCGCGGGTGGGAACCTCCCGTCCACGGGTTGACGCCTCACCGGCCGGGACGGTGGACCTGAAGGGGACGCCCCGGCGGGTTGCCGAGTTCGGGGTTGTCGCGGAGGTGGAGGGCACGTCCGACTCGGTGAGCGGATCCGAGGACGGGGCCGTAGGAGACGATCACCGAGCCGCCGCTGGGCAGGTTCGGCTTGGCGATCGCGTCGGCGGCGATCAGCGTGGACACCGGTCTCCGACCTCGACCGTACCGACAGGCCCCCTCGACTGGACCGCGGCCGGACAGCACCGGCGCGCCCGGGGCCGCCGACGTCGGCAGCAGGGCCTGGCCCGGCCGCAGGTCACGCACCGAACGCCGGGAGCGACGCTGTGTGGCGTTCGCCCGCCGCCTTGACGACGGTGTCGACGTCATCCGGGCGGCCCGGCAGTCCGCCGATACGGGTGGTCGGCGGCCCAGCTTCCGAGCCGGGTGCCCGGGAAACGCCTCCCTGCTGCGGCCGGAGTACCGTGGAAGGGGTCGGGCGGTCGCGCCGCGCGTGCTGCTCGCAGGCATTCTGCCGAAGGACTCGACCGGGGGCCCGGCGCCTCCAGGAGGGGTGCTGCCCGTGGCCGTTCGTTCTCCGGCCGCCCACTGCGCCGTCGTGTCGCACGGCGCGAGGTGTCATGTACGTGGCTGACGACTCCCGGCAGAGCCCGGTCGGAGCCGTCGGGAGGGTGACGGTGCCGATCCCGACGGACGGGCCGGGCGAGGTGCTGGTCGGCCTGCGTGGGGGGTCGGAGGTGTTCGCGGCTTGGTCCGCCGGGCCGATCGCGGTCAACACCAGGGTGGTCGTGATCGACACGATCTCCGCCCGGTCGGTGCTCGTCGAGCCGATGCCGTCCTGAGTCCGGCGGCCCCTGCGGCCCCGTCGATCTGTTGCAGGTCAGGTGGTTCGTCATGTTGTTCTGGCACGTGCCCGCGCCCAACGAGGCCATGCTCATCTCCGGTTCCAAGCGGCAGTCGCAGGACACCCAGTTCCGGATCGTCACGGGCCACGGGAGCTTCGTCGTTCCCGTCAAGCAGAAGGCCCGCATGCTGTCCCTCGCCCTGCAGGAGGCGGAGATCGCCGAGGACTGCGTCACCCAGCAGGGGATCCGGCTCACGGTCCGCGCGGTCTGTGTCTTCAAGGTCGGCGACGACGCCGTGTCGATCGCCAACGCCGCCCGGCGCTTCCTGTCCGAGCAGGACCAGATGCAGGAACTGGTCGGACGGATCTTCGCAGGCCACCTGCGCTCCATCATCGGCGGGCTGACCGTGGAGCAGATCATCAGGGAGCGCAGCCGGGTCGCCCAGGAAGTCATGGCGGGCAGTCACGGCGAGATGGAGAAGCTCGGCATCGTGGTGGACGCCCTGCAGATCCAGGAGATCGAGGACGCCACCGGCTACATCGACAACCTCGCCGCACCGCACGCGGCGGCGGTGGCCAGTCAGGCCCGGATCGCCCAGGCCAAGGCCGACCAGGAGGCGAGCGAACGGGAGCAGCAGGCCGCCGCGCTCAAGGCCGAGTACGAGCGGGACACCGCGATCAAGCGGGCCGGCTTCCTCGCGGAGACCGAGCAGTCCAGGGCACGCGCCGCACAGGCCGGGCCGCTCGCCGAGGCACGAGCCACCCAGGAGGTCACCGAGGAACAGACCGCCCTCGCGCAGCGCAACGCGGCGCTGACGGCGCAGCGGCTGGAGGCGGAGGTGCGGCGCCCGGCCGACGCCGAGGCCTACCGGAAGCGGACGCTGGCCGAGGCGGACCGCGACCGGGTGAAGTTCGAGGCCGACGCCGGCGCCTACACGGAACGGACCCTCGCCGAGGCCCAGGCGGACGCCAACACCGCCCGCGCGGCGTCGCTGCGGGACGGCAACCAGGAGCTGATCGCGGCCAACCGGATCGTGGAGAACCTTCCCACACTCGCCGACGCGGCGGCCCGGGGCATGGCGGGCGCCGATCTGACCGTCCTGAACGGCACCGACGGGGTGAACCAGATCGCGGCCGGCATCGCCGGCCAGGCACTGGCCATACTGCGGTCCCTCCAGCACTCGACAGCGGCCTCGACGGCCGGCGCGTCGGTCGCCCCCGGCGCGTCGGCCGTCGACCCGAACGTTCACGGCCGCTCCACGCCCCGGCTCCCGAACCGGAGCTGACCCGGATGTGTGCCGCGCGCGCGGCGTGGTCGAGCCGATTCCGCGGCACCGCCGGAACACCGGCGCTTCGGCGGTTCGGGAGTTCGGGGGTTCGACGGTTCGGCCACGGTATTCCGGCGCTCCGTCGCCGTCCGGACCAGCCGGGAGCGAATATGACGCTCAGTCATCGGAAAGTCACGCATTTCCGTGGCCGGCGTACACCCGCGATATTCGCGGTCCGATTCCCGCGGACGGATCTCCGCCGTCGGTTCGTTGTGCTCCGCATTCGCTCCGACCGGAGTTCCACGCGCGACTCGCGGCCCGCGCGGGCCTTCCGGACAGCCCTTCGGGCAGAGCCTTCGGGCGGGCCTTCCGGGCGGGGTGCGGACGCCCGGGCCGCCGGCCCGGCCTCGGCTAGACGTCGAGAGCGGCCTCGATGCGCTTGAGACCGTGCCGGGCGAGCGCGAGGTTGGAGCGCGAGCGGTCCAGCGCCAGGTAGAGGAAGAGCGAGCCGTGACTGCGGGTCAGCGGGCGGATCAGGTGGTACTGGGTGCCGAGGGTGATCAGGATGTCCTCGATGACATCGTCGATCGACAGCGCGGCCAGGGCGCGAATCTTCGCGCGAACGACCTCGGTGTTGGCGGCGGCCGCAATCTCCAGGTCGAGCTGCGGCCCCCCGCCGAGGAGCCCGAGTGACATACCGCTCTCGTAGTCGGCCACGGCCACTCCGATGGCCCCCTCGATGGCCATCGCGTCCTTGAGTGCGTCGTCAATGTTCATGCGCTGTTCGTCCTTTGCGTGACTTCCGGGCAGAACTCCCGTGTGCGGTAACAAAGTAGCAAGAAGCCACCGGTTGTGGTCACCTCGTGAAAATGATGGAATAAAGTACGCTGCCGGGGTTCAGAACGTGAAGGGGTACTACTGGTGCGGGCACTCGAAGCTTCCCTCTCCGATGTGCTCGGCTCCCCCGGAGTGGTCGGTGCCGCGCTCGTCGACGCCGTCACAGGTCTCGGCTACCAGGCCGCCGGGGACCACCGGCTGCTCGGGACCGGAGCCGAACTCGCCGAGCTGACCAACCTGATCGGCGAGCGGCTGTACGAGGCAGGGGCGGAGAGCGAGTTGGAGAGCCTGGTGGTCACCAGCACCCGCCATCACCAGGTCGTCCAGGTGGTGTCCCGGCAGGGCGACCCCCTGCTGCTGGCCACCGTGCTGGACCGGGAACGGACCAACCTGGCGCTGGCCGTCCGCCAGACCGCCGACAGTGCGCAGGACTTGCTGGCATGACCGACCGGTCCCACGACACGGCGCCACCCGCCATGCCCGCAGCTCCCACGACGCCGGCTCCGCCCACCGCGCGCAACGTGCCCGCGCTGCTGCTCGCGCTGCGCCGGACGGAGTTCACCGGCTCGGTCACCGTCTCCAGCGCACCGGGCGGCACGATCCACCTGGAGCAGGGACTGGTCGCCGCGATCGAGACCCCCGGGGCCCCGACCGCCGAGACCCTGCTGCTGAAGTCCCGGCGCGTCGGCGAGGAGGAATGGGCGTCCGCCGAGACGGCCGTGTCCGCAGGCCGGCCGGCCGACGCTCCCCCGACCTGGGGCGGCGACCTCGGCGCGGCTCTGGTGGCTCAGGGGTCGATCGGCGCCGGCGAGCTCGAAGCCGTCTGCGCCGCCGCCGCCTTCGACGGAGCCTTCGCCCTGGTGCTGAGCCCGCCCGGCAGTTGGGAGACGGTCGAGGCGGCGCCGCCTGCCAGGATCGCGCTGCGCCCGGGCATCGAGCCGGAGCGGCTCTTCGAGGAAACCGCCCGGCGGACGGCCCTGCTGACCCGCCTCTGGGGACCGCCCGGCGAACTGGCCCGCATCCGGATCCGTCCTGCCGCCCGGGCCGAGTCCGGCGCGCTGCGGATCCCGGTCCGCTACCAGGAGATCCTGGCCGCCGCCACCGGCCGCCGCACCGCGCGCGACCTCGGCTTCGCCCTGGGACGCGGTGTGTTCGCGGTGCTCCTCGACGTCGTACGGATGGACGCCCGGCACCTGCTCCACCGGGAACCGGAGCACCCGGCTGCCCTGGCCCCGAGCGTGGCCCCGCGCATGCCGACGAGCGAACCGCCGCCGGCCGACACCGGGCCGCTGCCGCGGCGCGTCCGCAGCGGACGCGGCGCGGGTGGTCCGGGCGGCCCCGGCGGCCTGCCCGCCCGATCCGAGGGAGCGGCGGCCGCTTCCGGCGGTCCACCGAACGCACACCGCGCCGAGCACACCGCGCGCACCGAGACGACCGAGCAGAGCGAGAAGAGCGCACCATGAGCAGCCAGACACCGACCGCCGTGCTGGTCGACGAGTTGAAGTCCCTCCGCGACCGGGTCATGGGCATCTCGGAGAGTGTCATCTCCACCACCGACGGCCTGTTGGTGGCCGCCGACACGGCCGCCGTCCACCCCGAGTCGGCCGCCGCCCTGTCGGCCGCCATGCTCGGCCTCGGCCGGCGCACCGCAGCCGAGGTCGGCGTGGGTGGCCTGCGCGACGTGGTCACCCGCTGCAACAGCGGCTACGTCGTGGTGCTGGCGATCGGGGAGCAGGCACTGCTGATGATCCTGGGGGACGAGGGCCTCGACGTCGCCGGCCTGCACCGCGAGTCGCCCGCCACGGTCCGCCGCCTGAGCGAGTTGCTCGGGATGGTCCCCGCGGTCTGAAGCTTGTTGCAGACGCCCGGGTGCGGGCAGGGCGGTGTTCGCTCTGGCCTGCTGGTTCAGGTGGTTCGGGCGAGGCTGTGCATGGGGGCGACGGCCTGCACCGCGTGGTGCAGGCCGTCGCCTTTCTGTCGGCGCCTTGTTTCCCGGCGTGGTGCGGACGGTGGAAAACCTTGCTGAAGCGCAGGGGGCGCGGGTCGGCGACGGCCGGCGGGGGCGGGCGTCGCGGCGGAGGGGGTGGCTCCGCCGCGAGCGCGTTCAGGCGGTGTGGTGCAGGTCCTTGGCGTAGTACGCGATGGCGCGGCGGTAGCGCCGCACGTCCGGGTCCTCGCTCGTGGTGGCGAGCAGGTCGAGCAGCAGGCTCATCGCGCCGTGGTGGTCGCCGACGTTGAACAGGGCCATGCCGAGGAAGGTGCGCAGGGCGCCGTCGTTCGGGTGGCGTTGGACGCCGGCGCGCAGCGTGTCGACCGCTTCGGGGTAGCGGCCCAGGACGCGGTAGGTGCTGCCGAGGCCGAGGAAGGCGCCGCGGTGGTCCTCCTCGGACAGGCCGGTGGTGGCGAGGCTGCGTTCGTAGAAGGCGACGGCCTCGGCTTCCAGGCCCATCCGGTCGTGGACGGATGCCGTGATGTAGGCGATCTCGGCGTCGTCCGGGAAGCGCGCGGACAGTTCCAGCAGGAGTGTCCGGGCTTCCTCGAAGCGCTCCTCGCCGCGCAGACGAGCGACTTCGGACAGGTCGGCTTCCTTGGTCTGTGTGCCCATGCACACATCGTCGCAGAGCCCGGGGCGGCTTCTCTCCAGGAGGGAAGGCGGGGGGAACGAAAGGGGAAGCGGTGTCCCGATGCTCGGCGCAGTTGCCGTGACCGGGAGGGCGGGCCCATGACAGAGGCGTCGGGCGGGGAGCGGGTGCTGGTGGGCCGCCATCCGCGTCTGCGGGTGAAGGCCAATCCTCGGCATGCTCCACCCGGCTCCGGCCGGTGCGGCGCCGGAGTTCGCGGCCGGGGTGGGGACCGTCCCCGCCTGATGTTCCCGGGCGCCGGGACCGTGACCAGTCGGCGTGCAGGCTGAACTCGACGGGCGCCGGACCTCGGACAGCGGACAGCAGGGCCCCGGTGGTGCCGGGGCCCTGCCGTGGCTGTGGATGTGGTTACGGCCGGGGGCGGCGGCGGGGCGGTGGGGGGAGGGCGGTGCGGTCGGCCTTGCCGTGGGCGGTGGTGGGGATCGCGGCGAGCGGGACGATGCGGGCGGGCACCATGTGCTCGGGCAGGTGGTCGGCGAGGTGGCCGCGGAGGGCGGTCTCGTCGAGCTGGTCCGGGGTGCCGTCGGCGGGGACGGCGTAGGCGACCAGGGTCCGGCCGTCGCGGAGGACCGCGACCGCGTTGCGGACCCGGGGGTGGCGGCGCAGGGTGGCCTCGATCTCGCCGAGTTCGACGCGCTGGCCGCGGATCTTCACCTGGGTGTCGATCCGGCCGAGGTGGTCGAGGTGGCCGTCGGGCGACCAGCGGGCCAGGTCCCCGGTGCGGTAGACCCGCTCGGTGCGGCCGGCGATCGGCAGTTCGACGAAGCGTTCGGCGGTGAGGTCCGGGCGGCCCGCGTAGCCGCGGGCCAGGGAGGGGCCGGCGAGCAGGAGTTCACCGGGGACGCCGACGGGGGCGAGGTCACCGGACTCGTCGACGACGTAGGCGCGGACGTTGGAGAGCGGACGGCCGATCGGCACCAGGTCCCCGTCCTCGTGCGGGCGGCAGGCCCAGCCGGTGACGTCGATGGTGGCCTCGGCGGGTCCGTACATGTTGTGCGCGGTGGCCTGCGGCAGGGCGGCGGTCAGGGTGTTGGCGAGTTGGGGCGGAAGGGCTTCACCGCCGCACAGCACCGTGCGGAGGGTGGTGCAGCGCTCGACTCCGGGCTCGGTGACGAACAGCGCGAGCATCGACGGGACGAAGTGCACCATGGTGACGCCGTGCCGCTGGATCAGCTCGACCAGGGCCTGCGGGTCGCGGTGGGCGTCCGGCGGCGCGACGGCCAGGGTGCCGCCCGCCAGGAAGGCGAGCAGGAGCTCCCAGAGGGAGACGTCGAAGGTGTACGGGGTCTTCTGCAGGAGGACGTCGGCGGGGCCGAGGCGGTGGCGGTCGAGCATCCCGGCGAGCCGGTTGGCGAGGGCGGCGTGGGTCAGTTCGACGCCCTTGGGCTCACCGGTGGAGCCGGAGGTGAAGATGACGCAGCAGAGGCCGTCGACGACGGCGGGCTCCGCGCGGTGGTGCCGCCAGTCGAGCGGGGCCGGGGCCGGGGCGGTGGTGGACGGTGCGCCGGTCAGCGGGAGGACCGGGACGGGGTGCCCGTCCGGAAGGGGTGGCGCGGTGGCGTCGGTGAGCAGCAGCGCCGCCCGGGTGGAGTGCAGCATGGTGCGGAGCCGGGCCGGCGGGTGCCGCGGGTCCAGCGGGACGTACGCGGCGCCGGAGAGCAGGATGCCGAGGACGGCGGTGACCAGGCCGGGGCCTCGGCGGGCGGAGAGGCCGACCAGCGCGCCGGGGCCGATGCCCCGGGCGGCGAGCCGGCCGGCCAGGGCGGCGGCGGCGTCCAGGAGCCGGCGGTAGGTGAGGCTGTCGTCCCCGTACCGCAGGGCGATCGCGTCGGGGGTGCGTGCGGCCTGCCGGCAGATCGCCTCGTGGACGGGGGTGCGCGGGGCGGGTGTCGGGTCGGGGTTGAAGCCGAGCAGGGTCGGCAGGTCGGTGCGGTCGCTCATCCGGCCACCGCCTGGGCGGCGATCGCGCGCGGGGTCGGGGACCCGGCGAGGGCGGCGATGTCGATGGGGGTGGCGAGTGCGCGCTGGACCTGGGAGATCATCCGGATGAAGAGCAGGGACTCCCCGCCGAGCGCGAAGAAGTCGGAGTCGGCGCCGACGTCGGGGACGCCCAGCAGGGTGCGCCAGATGGCGAGGACCTGGCCGAGCGGCGCGTCGACGGCGGAGACGGTGGAGGGGGAGGCGGAGGCGGAGGAAGGAGCGGAGCGGGCATCGGCGGGAGAAGCGGCGGGGGCGGCGTCGAGCCAGTGCCGGGTGGCGGCGAACGGGTGGGTGGGCAGGGCGGCCCGGTTGGCGGGGGCGCCGGCCCGGACGGCGGGCCAGTCCAGGTCGACGCCGTGCGCCCAGAGCTGCCCGAGGCCGCCGAGCAGATCGGCGCGCCGGGGCTGCAGGGCGACCATGGCGGCGTGCCGGGCCGCGGGGATCTGCCGGGCGCTGCCGATCAGTCCGGTGCCGGGACCGACCTCGACCAGGACCAGCCGGGAGCGGTCCGCGACGGCCTCCACCGCGTCCTGGTAGCGCACCGCGCTGCGCAGCTGCTCGGCCCAGTAGCCGGCCCGGCGGACGCCGCCCACCGGCAGCAGGCCGCCGTCGACGCTGCTGACCACCGGGACGGTGGCGGGGCGGGCCGGGACGTCCGCGGCGATGGCGCCGAGGGCGGTGGCGGCGTCGGCCATCATCCGGGAGTGGAAGGCGCGCCGGGCGGGCAGCGGCCGGTGCGGCACGCCGTCGGCCTCGAGCCGTTCGCGCAGTCGGCCGATCGGGGCGACGGGGCCGGAGACCACCACCACCTCGGGGGCGTTGAGCGAGGCGAGGTCCAGCTCGTCGAGGTCGGCGAGGTGGCGGCGGACCGTCGGTCCGTCGGCGAGGACGACGACCATCCGGCCCTCGGGGGCACGCTGCATCAGCGCCCCGCGTTCGACCACCAGCCGCAGCATTTCCTCCGGGGTGAGTTCCCCGGCGAGCGCGGCGGCGGCGAACTCGCCGACCGAGTGGCCGATCAGCGCGGCGGGCTTCACCCCGAGGGAGAGCAGCAGCCGGCCGAGCGCGTACTCGTGCAGGACGAGGGCGGGCTGGGTGAGGTCGGTGCGGTGGAGCAGTCCGTCCGGGTCGCTGCCGAGCAGCAGGTCGCGCAGGTCGACGCCGAGCAGGCCGTGGACGTGGTCGGCGCCCCGGTCGAGGTCGGCGGCGAATCCCGGGAAGCGGTGGTACGGCCAGGCGGACATGCCGGGGGCCTCGGCGCCCTGGCCGGGGAGGAGCAGGACCACCTCGGGTCGGCGCAGCGCGGTGCGGCGGGGAGCGACGGCCAGCGCCCGGGCGGCGGCGGCCGGGTCCCCGGCGACCACGGCGAGCCGGTGCGGGAAGTGCCGGCGGTGTTCGCGGCTCGTGGTGGCGGCGTCGCGCAGCGGCAGCCCGGGCCGCGCGTTCAGGTGGGCGGCGAGCCGTTCGGCGGCGGTCCGCAGGGCGTCGTCGCTGCGGGCGGAGAGCACCAGCAGTTCGGGGCCCGCCGGTGGTTCGGGGCCGTCGGCCGCGCGCACTGCGTCGGTGGACGCCGCCCCGGTGGACGCAGCCCCGGTGGGTGCCGCCTCGGCCGTCGGGGCCTCGGTGAGCACCACGTGCACGTTGGTACCGCCGAGGCCGAAGGAACTCACGGCGGCGCGGCGGGGCGTCCCGGGTGCGGCGGGCCAGTCGCGGGCGACCGTGTCCACGGTGAACGGACTTGCCGGGTCCAGCAGTTCGGCGCGCGGCTGCCGCACTCCGGCGAGTGGCGGGAGCTGCCGGGAACGCAGCGCGAGGACGGCCTTGATCAGCCCGGCCACCCCGGCGGCGGCCGACAGGTGCCCGATGTTCGCCTTGACCGAGCCGAGCGAGCAGCGGGCTCCGCCGGCCTTGAACACCTCGTGCAGCGCCGCGAGTTCGATCGCGTCGCCGACCTCGGTGGCGGTGCCGTGCGCCTCCAGGTAGCCGACGGTCGCCGGGTCGACACCGGCCCCGGCGTAGGCGCGGGCCAGGACGTCGACCTGGCCGGCCACGCCGGGAGCCGTGTAACCGACCTTGGCGGCGCCGTCGTTGTTGATCGCGGAGCCGGAGATCAGCGCGTGGATCAGGTCGCCGTCCCGGCGGGCGTCCTCGGCGCGTTTGAGCGCGACCACGCCGACGCCGCTGCCCGGCACCGTCCCGTTGGCGGCGGCGTCGAACGGCCGGCAGCTCCCGTCCGGCGACATGATGCCCTTGGGCTCGTACTGGTAGCCGGACTGCTGGGGGAGCGCGAGGTAGGCGCCGCCGGCCAGGGCGAGATCGCAGTCGCCGGTGCGCAGGCTCTGGCAGGCCAGGTGGACGGCGGTCAGCGAGGTCGAGCAGGCGCTCTGGACGGTGATCGCCGGGCCGCCGAGGCCCAGCCGGTACGCGATCCTGGTCGCCAGGTGGTCCTTCTCGTTGGCGAGCACCACGGAGAGCAGCCCGTCCGTCTCCAGCACGGCCGGGTCGGCGAGCACGTGCTGCTGGAGGTAGTAGTTGTAGCCGGTACCGGCGAACACGCCGACCCGGCCCGGCGGACCGTCGGTGATCAGGCCGCCGGACTCCAGGGCCTGCCAGGCGGTCTGCAGCAGCAGCCGCTGCTGCGGGTCCATCAGGTCGGCCTCGCGCGGCGGGATGCCGAAGAAGGCGGAGTCGAACAGCTCCGGGTCGGCGAGCGTGCCGCGCACCGGGACGTAGCCGGGCTCGTCCAGTTGCGCGGCGGGGACGCCGGCCGCGAGCAGCTCGGCGCGGTCGAGCCGGCTGACGCTGATCCGGCCGGCCACCAGGTTCGACCAGTACGCGTCCAGGTCGGCGGCGCCGGGGAACCGGCCGGCCATGCCGACGACGGCGATCTCCTGGCTCATCGCGGTCCTCCCGTGGTCGTCGCGCGCAGGTGGGCGGCCATGGTCCGCACGGTGGGGAAGCGGTAGAGGTCGGTCAGCGGGATCGGGCGGCCGTCCAGCTGCTCCTGGAGCCGGCGGCGGACCAGGGCGATGCCCAGCGAGTCGCCGCCGACGTCGAAGAAGCCCTCGTCGGTGTCGAAGTCATCGGTGCCGAGCACTCCGGCCCAGACCTTGGAGATCAGCTCCTCCAGATCGCCGACCGGGCCGGCGGACGTGGCGGCGGTGGCGGCAGCGGTCGGGGCGGAGGGGCCGGCGGGGGCGGACAGCGCCCCGAGGGCGCGCAGGTCGACCTTGCCGTTGCGGTCCAGCGGGAAGGCGTCCACCGCGAGCCAGCGCTGCGGGCGCTCGTACGGGGCGAGCCCGGGTTCGACGGCGGCGCGGATCCCGGCGAGCAGGTCGGCGGGTGCCTTGACGGCCGCGCACAGCCGCTCGGCGGCGACGAACACCACGGCGTCCAGGACGCCGGGCCGCTCGCGGATCCGGCGCTCCACGTCGACCGGTTCGACCCGGTGGCCGGCGATCTTCACCTGCCGGTCGGCGCGGCCGAGGAAGCGCAGCCGCCCGTCGGCGCCCCAGCGGACCAGGTCGCCGGTGCGGTACTCGCGCTCGCCGGAGCGTCCGCCGGAGCGCTCGCCGGAGCGTTCGGTGAACGCCGCGGCGGTGCGCCGCGGGTCGCCGAGGTAGCCGTCGGCGAGCCCGGCGCCGCTGGCGCGCAGTTCGCCGACGGCGCCGGGCGGTACGGGGCGGCCGGCGTCGTCGGTGATCCGCACGCCGGTGCCGCACACCGGTGAGCCGATCGGGAACGGGTCGGGCACCTCGTGGGCGCCGTCGGCGTGGAAGACGGTGGTGAAGGTGGTGTTCTCGGTCGGCCCGTAGCCGTTGGTGATCCGCAGCCGGCCGCACCGCCGCAGCACCCGGCGGACGTGGTCGGGTGAGACCACGCCGCCGCCGGTGAACAGCTGGCGCAGGCCCGCGAACGCCTCCGGCCGGTGGTCGGCGACCAGGTGGAACAGGCCGGAGGTGAGCCAGGCGTGGGTGGTCCGGGAGGCGGGGAGGAAGTCGGCCAGGCCGCCGGGCGTGGGTTCGCCGGGCGGGTGCACGACCACCGTGCCGCCGGCGGCGAGCGGTACCAGCAGCTCCAGGGTGGAGGCGTCGAACGCCAGCGGGGAGAGCCGCAGCATCCGCGCCCCGGCCGGGTGGGCGAACAGCTGCCCGTCGTCGGCCAGCCGCAGCACCGCCCGGTGCGGGACCACGATGCCCTTGGGCTCGCCGGTGGTGCCGGAGGTGAAGGAGATGTACGCGGCCGCGCCGGGCCCGGCCGGTCCGCCGGTCCGCGGCGGGGCGGGCGCGGTGTCCGCCGCGAGGCCGGCCGACGGGCAGCGGGGGACGGCGGCGAGGGCCGGGTCGTCCGGGGCGCCCCCGATGCGGGCGGTCGGGGCGACGGCCTCGGCGATGCGGGCACGGCGGTCGGCGGGAACGCCGGGGTCGACGGCGACATAGGTGGCGGGCAGGCTCAGGACGCCGAGCACGGCGACGGCCTCGGCGGCCGAGCGGGGCAGCTCCAGCACCACTCGGTCGCCGGGCCGGACGCCGAGGGCGCGCAGCCGGTCGGCCTGCGCGAGGGCCAGATCGAGGAGCTGGCGGTACGTCAGAACCGTTCCGCTGTGCGGATCGTCGACGGCCACCGCGTCGGGCCGGCGCCCGGCCTGCCGCTCGAACCGGGTCCAAAGGTCCTCTTCCCCGGTGAACTCGCTGCCCCGGCCGAGCTGTTGGAGCCTGAGCCGCTGCCCGTCGGAGATGCCGGTGACCTCGCCGAGCGGGGCGTCCGGCCGGGCGGCGAGTTCGGCGAGGACGGTCCGGAAGGACTCGGCGAGTTCGCCGACGTCGGCCGCGTCCTGCGCCGAACTCGCGTACTCCAGGGCCAGCCTGGGCCGCCGCGACCAGTCCTGGACGAACAGCACGGCGTCGAAGACGGAGCCGTGGCAGTGGCCCTCGTGCACCCGCCACTCGCCCTCGGCGGTGTCGAAGCGGTCCGGGACCAGGTCGTGGTGGGCGGCGAAGCCGAGCTGGGCGACCGGGTTGCGGGCGGCGTCGACCTCGCCGGCGAGCGCGTCGACCACCCGGGCGAAGGGCAGGTCGGCGTCGCTGACGGCTTCGGCGAGCGCGGCCGCGGTGGCGCGTACGTAGGCGGTGCCCGGCTGCCGGTCGTCGATCCGGCAGCGGACCGGGACGATCCGGGTGCACAGGCCGATGAGGTCGGCCATGCCGGCCTCGGACCGGCCGGCGGCGGCCACGCCGAGCAGCAGGTCCGAGGTCCGGGCACGGCGGGCGGCGGCCAGGGCCCAGGCGGCGAGCAGGACGGCGGTGACGGTGGTCCGGGCGCGGCGGGCGAGCCCGTCCACGTCCTCGGCGACGGCGGGCTCCAGGTCGAAGACCAGCCGTTCGCCGCGCCCGTCGGCCTCCTCCGCGCGGGGGCGGTCGGTGGGCAGGGTGGCGACCAGCGGGGCGCCGGCCAGCCGGGCGGTCACCCGTTCGGTGGCGGCGGCGAGTTCGCCGGCGGCGTCCTTGGCGGCGAGCCGGGTGGCGGTCCATTCGGGGGACGGCCCGGCGGCGGGCAGCGCGCCGGGTCCGTCCTGGTGGAGGCGGGCGAACTCGCGCCAGAGCACGCCGATGCTCCAGCCGTCGGCCAGCGCGTGGTGCAGCAGCACGGTGAGCAGGGTCCGGTCCCCGGCGTCGGTGCGCACGAACACCACCGGCGGCTGCTCGAAGGGGCGCAGCAGTTCGGCGGCGCGCCGCCCGTACAGCTCGTGCACGGCCCGGACCGGGTCCGTGCCGGCGGGCAGGCGCTGGTGCAGCAGCCGCGGGCTGTGCCCGGGGGGCAGGACGGTCCGGCGGGCGCCCCGGCCGTGCTCGCTGAACAGGGTGCGCAGCGACTCGTGCCGGGCGGTGAGCGCGCGCAGCGCGGCCTCGGTGCGGTCGGGGTCCAGCCCGCCCGGCGGCTGCAGCGTGAACATCAGGTGGTACGACTGGTCGTGGCCGGCCAGATGAGCGGCCAGCATGGCCTTCTGGCCGGGCAGCAGCTCCCGGTCGAGCGCCTCGGCGGCCGGCTCGCGCGGGGCGGGCTCGGTGCGGACGTAGTCCGTCGCCCCGGCCAGTGCCTCGGCCAGCGGGAGCGCCCCGAGCAGCCGGGCGACCTCGACGTCCCTGGCCAGTTCGCGCTGGCCGCCCGCGGTGAGCGCGATCGCCTGCAGTGAGGTGCCGCCCAGGGCGGTGAAGGACTCCCGCGAGGACCGGTCCGCGACCTCCTCGGCCGGAAGGCCGAGGAGGTGGGCGATCAGGGGGGTCCACTCGGCGAGCGGGCCGACCTGCACGGTCATGCCCGGCCGCCTTCGGACACCCGCTCCGGCCCGGCCTTCTCGGCGACGGCCAGCAGGTCGCCGAACCGCGGGTTCTCCAGCACGTGGTTGAGCTCGACGGCGATGCCGAGCTCCTGGCGGGCCAGCATGGACAGCCGCAGGGCGCTGAGCGAGTGCCCGCCGAGGTCGAAGAAGTCGTCGTCCTGGTCGACGGCGTCCACGCCCAGGACCTCCATCCAGATCTGTTCGAACTCGGTGGCCAACGCGGTCTCCCGGTGCTCGCTCATCACAGGTGCCTCTCCTTGGCCGTGGGCGGGATGTCGAGGTAGTGGCGGGTCGGGGCGAAGGGGTAGCCGGGGGCGGGGACCCGGCGCAGGCCCCGGTCGAGCTCGGGGTCCCAGGGGCCGCCGATGCCCATCTCCCAGAGCAGGCCGACCGAGGCGAGCAGCCAGTCGTAGCCGTTCGACACCGGTGGCGGCTCGACGTCGAGACGGGGCAGCACCTGGGTGCCGATCTCCAGCCAGGCGGCCGGGGAGGGCCCGGCGGCGGGCGGGGCGAAGCTCCGGTCGTGCTCCTCGTGCAGCCGGGCCGCCCAGTAGCCGGGGTCGGCGGCCTGCGCGGAACCGATCGCGGTGCCGTCCGGGGTGTACAGCGGGACGGTCGGCTCGGCGCAGCGCAGGCCGTCGGCGGGCCGGCCGAGGGTCAGGCCGATCGCGTCGGTGAAGTCCAGCACACCGGCGGCGCAGGCCGCGGCGAGGGCGCCGACGCCCTGGCCGACCAGCGCGGACGGGCGGACACCGCGCCGCCGCAGGGCGTCGATCCAGGCCAGGGCGACGGCGAAGCGACCGGCCAGCTCCCGGGTCTCCAGGTCCGGAACGCCGTCCACGGTGCGCAGTTCGGCGTAGCCCCGGTCGACGATCTGCCGGAAGTGCGGGTCCAGGTTGTAGGTGTGCGTGCTTCCGGGCAGCCGTCCGCCGCCGGTCAGGAAGTAGCCGGCGCCGCGCTCGGCCTGCACCGCGGTGGCCCGGCGCACCGGGCGCAGCGGCTTGAACTCCTCGTCGGGCGTGCGGATCAGGCAGCCGCGCCAGGGCAGCTCGGCCCGGCCGGTGCGCAGGGTGTAGCCGAGGTCGGGCAGGTCCGCGGCCGGCAGGCCGGCCAGGTGCCCGTTGATCCGGGCGAGGCTCTGCGTGGCGGCCTCCTCGGTCTTGGCGGAGACCAGCAGCAGTTCGCTGCCCTCCCGGCGCCTCGGCCCGCTGCGGTGGACCGGCGGGGCCTCCTCCAGTACGACGTGGGTGTTGGTGCCGCCGATGCCGAAGGAGCTGACGCCGGCCCGGCGCACGCCGTCGATGGCCGGCCACTCGTGCGCCTCGGTGGGCACGTACAGCACCGACTTGTCGAGCCCCAGGGCGGGGTTGGCCTCGGTGAACCGGGCGACCGGCGGAATGGTGCGGTTCTTCAGGGCGAGGACGGTCTTGACCACGCCGACCACGCCGGCCGCGGTGTCCAGGTGGCCCATGATCGACTTGAGCGCGCCGAGGGCGACGGGCTGCCGGTCCGGGCGGTCGGTGTCGAAGACGGTGCGCAGCGCGGAGACCTCGATCGGGTCGCCCAGGACGGTGCCGGTGCCGTGCGCCTCGACCAGGCCGATGGCGTCCGGTTCGAGGCCGGCGACGGCCAGCGCCGTGCGGACGGCGGTGGCCTGGCCCTCCGGTCCGGGGGCGGTGAAGCCCGCCTTGCGGGCGCCGTCGTTGACGGCCGCGGTGCCGGCGATCACCGCGTGCACGGTGTCGTTGTCCCGGATCGCGTCCTCCAGCCGCTTGAGCACCAGGATGGCGCCGCCGTCGGCGTCCACCGTGCCCTGGGCCTGGCTGTCGAAGGTCCGGCAGCGGCCGTCGGGGGAGAAGATCCCGCCGGGCTCGTGGAAGTGGCCGCGCCGGGTGGGCGGCCCCACCGAGGCGGCGCCGGCCAGCGCGATGTCGGCCTCGTGGGTGAGCAGGCTCTGCACCGCCAGGTGGACCGCGACCAGCGAGGTGGAGCAGGCGGTCTGCACGGTGAACGCGGTGCCCTGCAGGTTGAGCTTGTAGGCGATCCGGGTGGCGGCGAAGTCCTTGTCGCTGGAGACCAGGATCTGCAGGCCGCCGGCGGACTTCACCGCGCGGGCGTTGGGCCACAGGATGTCCAGCAGGTAGACGTTCAGGCCGGTGCCGACGTGCACGGCGATCCGGTTGCCGTCCGGGGCGATCGGCGGGTGGCCGGCGTGCTCCAGGGCGCTCCAGGCGCACTCCAGCAGCACCCGCTGCTGCGGGTCCATCAGGACGCAGTCCTGCGGGGAGTAGCCGAACAGCCGGCCGTCGAAGCAGTCGTAGTCGTCCAGCACCGAGCGGGCCGGGACGAAGTCCGGGTGGTCGATCACCTCGTCCGGGTAGCCCCAGCTGCTCAGCTGCTCGCGGTCGAAGAAGCTCATCGCCTCCACGCCGTGCTCGATGTTGTGCCAGAAGCGGTCCAGGTCCCGGCCGGCGCCGGGTAGCCGGATCCCCATCCCGATGATGGCGATCCGGTCCTGCCCCAGGTCGTCAGGCATGCTCGTCCCCTCTCATCAGTCGACGCCGGCGGGCGAGCTGTTCGCGGCCCTGCCGGCGCTGTGCGAGCCGTTGGTCGACGACGGGTGCGGTCGCCTCCGGCCGGAAGTGGGCGGCGCAGGCCGCCGCCGTGCTGAAGCGGAAGAGGTCGGTCACCGAGATCTCCAGGCCGATCTCCGCCATCCGCTGTTGCACCGTGATCAGGGCGAAGCTGTGCCCGCCCACGTCGAAGAAGTTGTCGCCGGGCTCCAGGTCGGGCCGGCGCAGCACCTCGGCCCAGAGCGCCCGGATCCGCTCGGTCAGCGAGTCGCCGCCGGACCGCACCGGTACGGGCGCGGCCGGTGGCGCGGTGCGCTCGGCCAGCAGCCGGCGGGTGTCGACCTTGCCATTGGCGTTCAGCGGGATCCGCTCCACCGGGACGATCCGTGAGGGCACCATGTAGCCGGGCAGTTCCTCGCGGACCAGGGCGCGCAGCTCGCGCTCGCCGCCGGCGCCGGGGTCGGCGACCACGAAGGCGAGCAGTTCGTCGCCCTCGGCGGCGGCCACGCAGGAGCGCACGCCGGACTGGCGCAGGAACGCGGCCTCCACGTCGGCCGGTTCGACCCGGTAGCCGCGGACCTTGACCTGGTCGTCCTCCCGGCCGAGGTGGACCAGCCGGCCGTCGGGTGCCCACTTGGCGAGGTCGCCGGTCCGGTACAGGGTGCCGGGGGCGTACGGGTCGGGGCCGAAGCGCTCGGCGGTCAGCTCGGGCCTGCCGAGGTATCCGGCGGCGACCAGGTCGCCGCCGACGTACAGCTCGCCGGGCACGTTGACCCCGGTCGGCCGCCCGCGGGCGTCCAGGACGTAGCAGCGGGCGGAGGGCAGCGGCACCCCGATGTCGCCCTCCCGCACCCCGCCGAGGCCGGCGGCCGGGACCTGGGCGATGGTCACGTGGATGGTGCCCTCGGTGATCCCGTACATGTTGACGAAGACCGCGGCCAGCCGCTCCGGGTCGACCAGCGAGGCCAGCCGGGACCAGCTGAGCGCCTCGCCCGCCAGCACCACGTACCGCACCGGGGACTTGCCGGGGCCGAGGGTGTCGAAGAACGGCGGCAGCACCCGGTACAGGGCGCCGGGGGTGAGGCTGAGCACCGTCACCTGCTCGGCGTGCACCAGCCGGGCCAGGCGCGGCGGGTCGACCAGGTCGGCCTGGTCGGCGATCACCAGCCGGGCGCCGGAGGAGAGCGCTCCCCACATCTCCCAGACCGAGACGTCGAAGGAGAAGGAGTGGGCGCCCAGCCAGCGGTCCTCGGGGCCGGTCTCCAGGCCGGCCGGGGTCGGGTCGCAGAGCGCGTCCAGGCCGCGGTGGCGGACCATCACGCCCTTGGGCACGCCGGTCGAGCCGGAGGTGTGGATGAGGTACGCGAGGTCGTCCGGGTCGGGCAGGACCTCGGGCGCGGGCCGCGGGCCGTCCAGTGTGCGGGCGTCCAGCAGGGTCCGCTGCCCGGCCAGCCCGCCGGCCTGGCCGAGGGTGTCCGGCTCGACCAGCAGGACGGCGGGCTCGGCGCTCGCCAGGATCAGTTCCAGCCGCTGCTTGGGGTACTCGGGGTCGAGCGGCACGTACACCCCGCCGGCCTTCCACACGCCGAGGATCGCGGCGACCACGGCCGGCGAGCGGCCCAGCAGCAGGCCCACCCGCTCGCCGCGGGCGAGGCCGGTGCCGGCCAGCCCGGCGGCGATCCGGTCGGACCAGCGCTCCAGCTCGCCGTACGTCACCCGGTCGCCCCGGTGCACCAGCGCCACGGCGTCCGGGGTGCGGGCGGCATGGCCGCGGAACGCGCCCAGCACGGAGGGGTGTTCGGCGCGCCGCTCGGGAACGGGCGGGTTCCACCCGAGGGTGAGCCGGTGGTGCTCCTGCGGGGAGACCGGGCCGGGCTCGCCGTCGGAGACCACCGCGGCCAGCAGGGTGTGGTACTGCTCCAGCAGCCCTTCCGCGGTGGCCGGTTCGAACAGCTCGGTGGAGAACTCGGCGCGCAGGAACGGCGCCCGGGTGGAGACGTCCACGGTCAGTGCGAGGTCGAACTTGGCGGCCTCGATCTCGACGTCCACCTCGGTGGTCCGCAGCGCGGCGAACTCCGGCACGGTAAAGCTGAAGTTCTGCACCGTCAGCATGGTCTGGAACAGCGGGGCGTGGCTGAGCTGCCGCTCCTCCCCGACGGCCTGCACGATCTGCTCGAACGGCACGTCCTGGTTGCCGAGCGCGGTCAGCGCGGTGCGCCAGGTGCGGGCGGTCAGCTCGGCGAAGTCCGGGTCTCCGGACAGGTCGACCCTGATCGGCAGGGTGTTGACCAGGCAGCCGACCAGCCGCTCCTCGGCCTCGTCCAGCCGGTTGGCCACCGGGACGCCGATCACCACCTCCTGCTGACGGGCGTAACCGGCCAGCAGCTTGGCGTACGCCGTGAGCGTCACGCCGAACAGGGTGGTGCCGCGCTCCTTGGCCCAGGCGGTGAGCCGGGCGACCAGCTCCGGGTCGAGGGGGCGGCGCAGCACCGCGCCGGCGAAGCTCAAGACGCTCGGCCGGGGGTGGTCGGTGTGCAGGGTCAACTGCGGTGCACCGATGAGTAGTTGGCGCCAGTTCTCGAGCCGGCGGGTGTTCTTCGACCAGAGCGCGCGCTGCGCCTCGGCGTAGTCCAGGTAGCTGGGTCCGGCCGGTGCGCCCGCGCCGGTGTTGTACTCCTCGGCCAGGTCGTCCAGCAGCAGGCCCACCGCCCAGCCGTCGCAGGCGATGTGGTGCACCAGCACCACCAGGGCGTGCCGTTCCCGGTCCCAGGAGACGAGGTGGGCGCGCAGCACCCGGCCGCCGGCCAGGTCGAACGGGCGGGCGGCCTCGGCGGCCACCAGCTCGCGCAGCTGGGCGTCCTGCCCGGCGCGCTCGGCGGGGCCGCCGTCCAGCAGGGTGATCTCCGGCTCGGCGTCCTCGACCACGCGCTGGACCAACTCGCCGTCCCGCAGCGCGAATCCGGTGCGCAGGACCTCGTGCTTGGCGGCCACCCGGCGCAGCGCTGCGCCCAGGGCCGCGCGGTCGAGCCCGCCCTCCATGCGCAGGGCGAACGCCACCACGTAGGCGGGGTTGCCCGGCTGGAGCTCGTTGAGGAAGTAGAAGCGCTCCTGGGCGAAGGACGCGCGTGCGGTGCGGGTCATACCGACTCCTCCGTCTCCACCGCGGCCTGCGGGCCGGCGGCGGCCATCGCCTCGGCGCTGCGCCGGGCGGCCGGTCCGATCAGCAGCGCGGCGGCTGCCACCAGCGCGGCGACCGCCGCCCAGCCCCAGAAGCCCTGGGCGATGACCAGGCCGGAGAGCAGCACCGGGCCGGCCACGTTCTGGGTCGCCACGTGCAGGTCGAAGGTGCCCAGGTACTCGCCCTCGGCGTGTTTGGGGGCGAGCCCCAGCGCCAGGCCCCAGGCGGAGGCGGACTGCATCACCTCGGCCACCGACAGGGCCAGGACGGCGGCGACGATCGCGGCCACCGCCAGCGCGGTGTGGTGCCAGACGGCGGTCAGCGACACCGCGAGGCAGCCGGCCGCGATCCACAGGCCGGCCCTGCGGCCGATGGCGGCGGCGCCGGGCAGTGTCTCGGCGCCCTTGCTGGCCCGGACCTGGAAGAGGATCACGAAGCCGGTGTTGATCACCAGCAGCAGCGGGACCAGGAACGGCCGCACCTCGGTCCGGTTGACCGTCCACAGCGGCAGCACCACCATCAGCAGGCTGATGTGCGAGGCGAGCAGCGCGGACAGTCCGACGACGCTCAGGTAGCGCAGGTCGCGGATGGCGCCGAACCGGCGGGGGCGGCGGGCGGCGGGGACGGGTGCGCCGACCGGCAGCCGGGTCGCCAGGGCCGCCGCGGCGCCGAGCAGCACCGCCGAGCCGACCGGGATCAGCACCAGCAGCCGCGAACTGAGCGCGGCGAGCGCGGCGATCCCGATGCCGACGCTGAAGCCGATGTTCAGCATCGAGCGCATCATGGCGTTCAGCCGGACCCGCTCCCCGTCCGGGACGAGGGTGGCGACCATGGCGCTCTCGGTCGGGCCGGTGCCGTAGTCGAGGAAGGCGATCAGCACCACCAGGGCGTAGAACTCCGCCGCGTTGGAGACCACCGAGTACAGGCCGAACCCGACCGCGACCGCCGCGAACAGCACGCACAGCAGGGTGCGCTTGGGCATCCGGTCGGCGATCATGCCGAACAGCACCGAGGAGACCAGTCCCGCGAAGCCGGCCGCGGACAGGCCGATGCCGACCTGGCCGGCGGACAGTCCGACGTGCAGGGTGAAGTAGACGACGCTGCCGCTGAGGAACACGCCCTTGCCGGCGGCTCCGGCGAAGCGGATGGCCAGCAGGCGGCGGCGCAGCGGGTCGGCGGGGATCAGCCGGGCGAGCCGGCCGGCGGGCACCGTGTCGTTCCCGCTCACGTCAGTACTCACCGCGTGCGAAGGCGAGCAGTTCGAAGACCCGCTCGGGGATGGTGGAGCGGGACGCGCCGAGCGGGGCCAGCGCCCGGCACCAGGCGTCCAGCCGGTCGGCGTCCAGCCCCGCCTCGTCGGCGAGTTCGTCGCGCCGCCGCACCATGACGGTCCGGTCCCAGCCCTCCAGGACGTAGTCGGCGGCGTCGAAGCAGCGCTCGCCGACGCAGGCGATCGGGCTGCGGGCGACCAGGCCCCGGGTGTCGGAGGCCAGGACGTTGCCCAGGTGCAGGTCGCCGTGGAGCAGCACCCGCTCCGCCGGGTCGGCGAGCAGTTCGGCGGAGATCCGGCGGGAGGAGGCGCAGTCCAGGCCGCCGCGCTCGCTCCAGCCGTACAGCACCTGCAGCCAGTCGGCGATCCGGCGCGGCGCGGCCTCCGGGTCGCCGACCGCGTGCAGCTCGTTGAGGAAGCGGGCGTACTCGGCCGGGTCGGGCTGCTCGGGCAGCGGCTCCACCGAGGTGCCGGGGACGACGGCCTCCAGCAGGGCGGCGCCGCGGGCGGCCGCGAGCACGCCCGGCACCCGGCCGCTGGGCGCGAACTGCCGGAGCATCGCGACCTCTTCGGCCAGCGCGTAGGAGTCGGCGGCGAGCTTCAGGCTCGCCGCGCCGTGCGGTCCGGTGCAGGGCAGCAGTACCGAGGAGACCCTTGCGGTGAAGTCGGTCTCGATGTCGGCGCCGATCTCCAGTTCCCACTCCCGGGCCAGGGCCGCCACCTGTTCGGGCAGGGTGCCCAGCCAGCGGTGGTTGACCTTGCCGGTGCCGGCGTAGTCGGCGGTCGCTTGGAATTTCGCGGTTATCTCGTCCAGATCGAGCAACGGGGATCATCACCAATCGGCAAGCGGCGGACGATCTTTGAGGCGATCAACGGCGACAGCCTGGCGGACCCGCGTTCAAGCCGGATGGAAGCCGCGTGCAAATTCCGTTCAAGGGATGGCCCTTATGCGTCACTCCTTGACTGGAAGTGTTCAAGATAGGTTCAATCGCAGCCATAACCGTGCAGTAACTGGGGAGATACGGTGGGTGGAACGATCTGGTTCGGCCTTCTGGGGCCCCTGGAGATCCGCGTCGCCGGAGCGGCGGTCATGGTGCCGTCCCGCGTCCGGATCCTGCTGGCGAGCCTGCTGTGCCGCGCCAACCAGACGGTCGGCGTGGAGGAACTGGCCGACGCCGTCTGGAGCAACCAGCCGCCGCGCGCCGCCGCCACCACCCTGCGCAGCCACGTGCTGCGGCTTCGCCGGCTGCTCGGGGAGGCGGCCGAACGGGTCGAGACCACCGGATCCGGCTACCGGATCGGCCTGGACCCGCACACCGAACTGGACGCCACCATCTTCACCGCGCGCGGCGAGTCCGCCCGCGCCGCCGCCCGGCGCGACGACTGGCAGACCGTCTCCCGCTCGGCCGCCGCCGCCCTGGAGCTGTGGCGCGGATCGCCGCTGTCCGACGTGCCGTCGGATCCGCTGCACCGGGACGAGGTGCCGGGCTGGCTGGAGGCCCGCATCGAGCTCGCCGAACTCGCCGCCTGCGCCGACCTGCGGCTCGGCCGCACCACCGAGGCGATCCGGGTGCTCCGGCGGCTGGCCGCCGAGGAGCCGCACCGGGAGGGCGTGCACGCGCTGCTGATCGAGGCCCTGGCCGCCGCCGGGCGGCGCGGCGAAGCACTCGCGGTCTACCGCCGGGTGCGCGCGGCCCTCGCCGCCGACCTCGGCATCGAACCCGGCCCGCAGATCGCCGCCGTGCACCAACGGGTGCTCGGGCCGGGCGGCGCCGCGCCCCCGCCGGACACCCGCCGTGCTCCCGGCTCCGCCGAACCGGCCGAACCGGCCCGCCGGTCCCCGCCCTTCCCGGTCACCGTGCTCCGCCAACTCCCCGCCGACCTGCCGACGTTCACCGGACGGAGCGCCGAACTCGGCGTCCTGCTGGACTCGGCCACCGCGCCGGTCGGATCACCCGCCACCGTTCAGGTCATCGCGATCGAGGGGATGGCCGGCGTCGGCAAGACCCGGCTCGCCGTCCGCGCGGCCCACGAACTCGCCCGGGCCGGCCGGTTCAGCCAGCTCCAGCTCTACGTCAACCTGCGCGGCTTCGACCCGGACCACCGCCCGCTCGACCCGTCCGACGTCCTGGACGGGCTGCTGCGCGCCCTCGGCGTGGACGAGTCCCGGGTCCCGGCCGGACTGGACGCCCGCGCCGCGCTGTTCCGCGACCGCCTGCACGGCCGCGAGGCGCTGCTGCTGCTCGACAACGCCGCCGGAGAACCGCAGGTCCGCCCGCTCGTACCGGCCGGGCCCGGCTGTCTGGTCCTGGTCACCAGCCGCCGCCGGCTGGCCGGCCTGGAAGGCGCGAGCGCCCTGCCGCTCGACCCGCTCGGCCCGCCGGAGGCCGTCTCGCTCCTGGCCGCCGCCGCCGGACCCGACCGGGTCGCCGCCGCGCAGGAGGCCGCGGAGCGCATCACCCTGCTCTGCGGCCGCCTCCCGCTCGCCCTCGCGCTGGCCGCCTCCCGACTGCGCGCCCGCCCGGCGTGGGGCCTGGCCGACCTGGCCGAACACCTCGAGCACGGCGGCATCCGGGCGATCGTGGCGGGCGACCGCTCGCTCTGCACCGCCTTCGACCTCTCCTACCGGGGCCTGCCGGAACCCGCCCGGCGGCTATTCCGGCTGCTCGCCGACCACCCCGGCCGCGACTACACCGCGCGCTCCACCGCCGAACTCGCCGCCCTCGACCCGGCCTCCGCGCGCGAGGCGCTGGAGTCGCTGGTCGACGAGAACCTGCTGATCCAGGAACGGGCCGAGCACTACCGGCTGCACGACCTGCTGCACGCCTTCGCCGTCGAGGCCGCCGCGGGGCGCCTAAAGGTGGAGGGAACCCCCCTGGGGATGCAGTGAGTTGACGCACCGTCGGCAGGGAGCGCCGATCAGGTGTGTGCTCGTGGTTCCGGACGGCGGCGTCGAGCGGGACCGGCGCCGTGAACAGCCGCCCCCGCGGACCACCGCCTGGGTGGGGCACACCTGTATGTGCTTCCCCACGGCCGTGATCCTGAAGAACCGGGCCACCGGCCGGAGCCTCCCGTGGCCGAGCCGAATGACGGCCCCGAAGGGCGGGCGGCCGGGTGGCCGCCCGCCCTTCCGTCGTACCCGGCGCATTTCCGGAGGGGGGTCGTCCGATCTTGGCCATTTCTTCACGACGACGTGTGACCGGTCCATGCCGGGAGGATATTTCCGGCAATCGAAGGAAAGGATTCGGGAATACGGCTCTGGTATTCTGATGGGCAGTCAGACGTATCGCTGCGGGCGCATGATTGCCATCACCACAGAGAAGAGTCGACCTTGAAGAAGTCCGTCATCATCACCGGTGCCTCCTCGGGACTGGGGCTGGCCACCACGCGCGAACTCGCCGCTGCCGGAAGCCATGTGATCATGGCCTGCCGAAGCGTGCCGAAGGGGGAGGCCGCCGCGGCGGAGATCCGCGCGGCGATTCCCGCGGCGAGTCTGGAGGTGGTCGAACTCGACCTTTCCTCGCTCTCGTCGGTTCGGGCCGGTGCCCGGGAAATCCTCGCGAAGTCCGACCGGCCGCCACTGCACGTGCTGATCTGCAATGCCGGAATCCAGGTGGTGAACGGTGTCCAGCGATCCAGTGACGGTTATGAACTGACGTTTGCGACGAACCACCTCGGGCATTTCCTGCTGACCCAACTCCTGGTCGACCACATCGTCGAGCCGGGCCGGGTGATCCTGGTTTCCAGCGAGGTCCACCAGGGGCCCCGGAAGTCGATGGGATTCCCGGCCCCGCGCTGGGAGGACCCGCAGGCGCTGGTCGATCCGGACCGCTCCGTGCTGGGCGATTCGGCCAAGTCCGGCCGGATCCGTTACGCGACCTCCAAGCTGGCGAACCTGTACGCCACCTACGAGCTGGCCCGGCGGGTCGTGCCGCGCGCGATCACGGTGAACGCCTTCGACCCCGGGCTGATGCCCGGCACCTCGCTGGACCGCGACTGGCCGCCGCGCATCCAGCGGGTCTACGCCCAGCTGACCCCGTTGCTGGTCAAGACGCTGCCGGGGGCCCGGTCCGTCGAACAGTCCTCCGCCGACCTGGCCTGGCTGGCCACCGCGCCGGAACCGGCCGGGACCACCGGTACCTACTTCTCCGGCCGGCAGCCGCGCGAGAGCTCCAAGGAGTCGCACGACCGCACCCGGGCCGCCGAACTCTGGACGGCCTCCGAGCGGCTGGTCGCCGCACACGCCTGACCCGGGCGGCACGCGAGGGCCGTTCCGGAGACCGACTGGTCTTCCGGAACGGCCCTCGACGGTTCGACCCCCGTACGCCCGAAGGGCGTTCAGGAGAGCGCCAGTACCGTCCCGGTCGGGCCCGACGAGGTCAGCCGGTGCAGCGCCCGGTCGACGCAGCGGTCGGCCAGCGCCGTCACCGTCAGCGCCGGCGGCACCGCCCCGGTCGAGCCGGGTATCAGCGAACTGTCGATCGCGAACAGGTTGTCGTAGCCGAGGACGTCGCCCGCCTGGCCGGTGGCCTTCCCCAGGACCACCCCGCCCAGGCAGTGCGCGGTGAGCGCCGGCGTCACCACGTCCACCCTGATCCCGGGGTTCGCCCGGTCCAGCTTCGAGGTGGTCGCCGACATCGCGTCGGTGACCCGCTGGATCCGCGGGTCCGACTTCGGCCAGGTCAGCTCGACCTTGCCGGTGGCCGGCCGGTAGTCGAACCGGCCGAGCGCCGGCGGCACGGACAGGCCCAGCATGGTGCCGGCGAGCGAGCCGAGCTCCGGGTAGCCGAGCGGGAACCCGAGGAAGGTCACCGGGGTCTCGGGGTCCGCCCAGTCGGTGGCCACGATGTGCGAGGGCCCGCCCTGCGCGGTGTCCCGCAGCGGCAGCCCGGCGCGGACGATGATGTGGTCCCCGCCCGTTCCCCAGTTGCGACCCACCTGGTCGCCCAGCTTCGGGAGACCGCCCCTGGCCTTGGCCCGGACCAGCAGCCTGGTGGTGCCGAGCGAGCCGGCCGCCAGGAAGACGTAACGGGCCGCGAACTGCGGACGGGCCGAGACCAGCCCCTGCTCGTCGATCCGCTCCGCCGAGATCAGGTACCGGTTGTCCACCGTGCTGATGTCCGTCACCTGGTGCAGCGGCAGCACCGAGACCCGTCCGGTGGCCTCGGCGGTTGCGAGGATCGAGCGGTCGACGCTGCGCTTGGCCCCGCTGTTGACGCCGAAGTCCGAGTGGCCGAGGATCGCCGACCGCACGGCGGTGCCGGCGATCTCGTTGCGGACGATCTGCCAGTCCACCGCCATGTCCGGGCGCAGCGTCGGCAGTCCGGCCCGCGCCGCCTCGGCCAGCAGGTCCCGCGCGTTGGCGTAGTAGGGGGAGTTGAGCACGTCGTCCGGGATGGGGGCGACGCCGATCAGGCCCCGCGCCCGCGGGTACCAGACGTCCCGCATCTCGGCGTAGTCGAGCGACTCGCCGAAGCTGCGGCGGAAGAAGTCCTCCCGGGGCGCCATCATCACCGCGTTGTTCACCAGCGAGCCGCCGCCGACGCCCGCGCCGGCCAGGCCGATCACGCCGTCGGCCACGAAGGCCTCCAGCACCCCGGTGAACGGGTGGAAGCTCTGGTTGGTGAACGGCGAGGTGGTGGCGAGCCACGCGGCGCGGCCGTCCGGGGCCTGCGGGGTGCAGAAGGTGTCGCCCGCGGGCGTGATCGGCCAGCGGCGTCCGCGCTCCAGCAGCACGCTGCTGAAGCCGGCCTGGGCCAGCCGGAGCGCCGCCACCGAGCCGGCGTACCCGCTGCCGACGATGACCACGTCGACGGGCTCGGCGGCCCGGGCGACACCGCTCAGCAGGCCCCCCGACAGGGCGGCGGCGCCGGTGGCCACCGCTCCGTAGCGGAGAATCTGCCGTCTGTTGAACACGGGTCCGTTCACTTCGTCCTCTCGAATGGTGCCGACGGTGGCGCCGGTGGTGGCGCCGGTGCCGGCACGTGGTGCCGGCGGTGGGCGGGCCGGGGCTTCCTCAGGCCGTCACACGGACGCCCATGCTCGCGATCCCGTACGAGCCCTGCGTGGTGCGCAGGCGCGGCGGGTCCTCCGGGTCCAGGGCGAGCCGGTCGAGGTGCGGGTAGAAGGAGCGGAACGCCGTCTCGGCGAGCAGCCGGGAGAGCGCGGCGCCCGGGCAGAAGTGCGGTCCGGCTCCGAAGCCCAGGTGATCGCCCTTGGTGTCGCGGTCCAGGTCGAAGACGTCGGGGTTCTGGAACTTGCGCGGGTCGCGGTTGCCGGAGCCGATCAGCACGTGCACCAACTCGCCGGCGGGGATGGTGACATCGTGCAGGGTGACGTCCTCGGCGGCCCGGCGCAGCAGCCACTGGGTGGGGCTGTACAGCCGCAGGTACTCCTCGATGAAGTCCCGGGTGAGGCCGGGCTCGGCGGTGAGCCGGTCGGCGAGCGCCTTGTCGGTCAGCAGCATGTGCACGCCGCCGCCGAGCAGGTTCATCGTGGTCTCGTGGCCGGCCGCGACGAACGACCAGGCCATGGTGACCAGTTCGTCGCGGGTCATGTCCCCGGCCTCCAGCTGCACGACCAGCTCGCCGAGGATGTCCTCCTGGTTGGGCTTGCCCTTGCGCTGGTGGGCGAGTTCGCCCATGTAGTTGCCGAATTCCACGATGTCCTCGAAGAATCCGGGCGCGAGGTCCGGGTCCATCCCGGCGGCGACCGCGAAGGACGCCATCACGGCCCCCGACCAGCGGCGCAGGTCCGCCTTGCGGTCGAGCGGGATGCCGAGCATCCCGCCGACCACCTTGAGCGGCAGCGCGGTGGTGAAGGCCTCGACGAACTCGACCTGCTCCTGCGCCAGGATCTCCTCGATCAGCTCGTCGACGATCTCCTGCACCCAGCCGCCGAGGGTGCGGACCAGCCGGGCGTTGAACGCCTTGTTGGCCATGTGGCGCAGCCGGGTGTGCTCGGGCGCGTCCCGGTTCACCAGCATCGGGAGGTTGAGGTAGTCGCCCTTGCGGATCTGCGAGGAGAAGAGCTTCTTGTCCTTCAGTGCGAGCGAGACGTCGTCGTAGCGGCTGAGGACGTAGAAGTCGGACCCGTCCCACATGCCGCCGGGGGCGTGGAACACCGGGTTCTCGTCCCGCAGCCGCACGTAGGTCGGCCAGGGGTTGAGGTGGTACTCGGGGTCACCCAGGTCGATCGTGATGGTCATGGTTGCCCTCTCTGTCAGGCATGGCTGTCCGGACTGCTGCGACGCGCGGGGACGTGCGGGGACGTGCGGGATCGTGCGGGGACCGCGCTGGGGAAGGGGGAGTGGGACGGGGCCGGCCCCGCCCGCCGCTGCAGGGTGGGCGGGGGCGGGGCCGGCGGCTCAGCCGGCCGCCGGGCCCTCCATGAAGCCGCTGGCGGTGAAGGACTCCAGGTAGGTGCGCACCAGCGCGGCGTCCAGCGGCGGGCAGCTGATGCCCGTCCCCTCCAGCGCCGCCCGGGTGTCCTCGGCGGCGGACTTCGGGAGCCGGACGTCGTCGACCGCGTCGTTGAGGAAGGGCACCAGACCGAGCAGCGCCATGGTGCCGGCCTCGCGCCCGGTCACCTTCTCCTTCCAGCGGGCGAACGTCATCCGCTCCATCGGGTAGCCGTACTCCTCGACCAGGTCGAAGAATTCGATCCAGGTCAGCTTGGTGTCATTGACCAGGTGGAAGGTCCGCCCGCTCAGCTCCGGGCGCCCGGCCAGCTCCACCACCGCGCGCGCCACGTAGTCGATCGGCGCGGGCTGCAGCGGCATCTCCACGTGGTCGGGCGCGATGCCGGCCTCGGCGCAGCCCTTGATCACCATGCTCAGGTGGTCCAGCCGGTTGAACGCCCCGGAGCTGCTGTGCGGGCCCGAGTTGATGCGGTGGATGGTGACCGGCACCCCGCGCCCGTGCGCGGTGCGGACCATGTGCTCGGCGACCCACTTCGACTGCGCGTAGCCGACCACCAGCGGGCCGCTGGTCAGCAGGTCCTGGCTCTCCGGCACGCTGTCGGCCTCGAACTCCTTGGAGGAGAACACCCCGACGGTGGAGATGAAGTGCACGGGCCTCGCCGCTCCGGCCGTCGCCAGCCGCAGCACCTCGCGGGTGCCGTCCACGTTGGCGGCCTCCAGGCCGCTGTAGGGGTACGTCCACTTCACGGTCGCGCCGCAGTGGAAGATGTCGCCGATCCGCGCGTGCAGGCCGGTGAACTCCTCCGCGCCGAGGCCGAACCGGGACTTGGAGAGGTCTCCGACGACCGGCACGATCCGGGCCGCGGCATCGCCGACGTCGACCCCGTAGGTGGTCAGGTTGGCGAGCACCCGGCGGAGGGCGTGCTGCTCGTCGTCGGCCCGGACCAGGCAGTGCACCGTGCCCGGGCGCCGCTCCAGCAGTTCGGCGAGCAGGAAGGCCCCGACGAAGCCGGTGGCACCGGTGAGCAGGACGTCCTGCGGGGCGGTCCCGGCCGGCTCGGGCGGCACGGTGGCGGTGATCGACGCCTCCAGCTCCGCCTTCTCCACCATGTCCGCCACGGTCATCGAGCGCACCCGGCGGCTGCCGAGGCCGCGCGGGCGGGCCGCGGCCCGCGGTGCCGCGGGCGCGGCGGCGGCGGAGGCGGCGGCGGAGGCGGAGGCGGGGGCGGCCGGGGCGACGGCGGAGGCGGCGGGCGCGCTGCCGGGCGACGGCTCCTCGCCCGCCGGGGCCGGTGCGGGAGACTGCTCCAGCTCGCCCGCGACCCACTCCGCGAGGTCGGTCAGCCGGCCGCCGGTGAACACGATCTCCAGCGGCAGGCCCACCTCGAAGTCGCGGTCCACCTGGCTCTTCAGCTCGGCGAGCATCAGCGAGTCGGCGACGGCCGTGACCTCGGTCCCGGGGTCGACCTCCTCCGGCGCGGAGCCGAGCACGGCGGCCAGCAGCCGGACCAGGTGCCCGGTGACCGTCCGCTCCCGTTCGGCGGGCTCCGCCGCGCGCAGCGCGGCCAGGTCCACCGGTCCGCCGGCTCCCGCGGCCCCCTCGGGCCGGCCGCTCGACACCATCCGCTCCAGCATGGCCTCGCTGACCGGACGGAACGACACCCCGCTCAGTTCGGCGACCAGCGAGCCGTCCGGCGCGGTCAGCCGCAGGTCCCCGGCCAGGGAGCCGTCGGCGGTCGCCCGGGTGACCACCGTGCACAGCACCTCGTCCGCCGCGACGGCGCCGTGCACGACCATCCGCTCGTAACCGGTGCCCAGGTGGACCGGGCGCTCGGCCCAGTCGGCCGGCTGCGGGTGCCCGGCGATCGCGACCAACTGCACACAGGCGTCCAGCAGCAGCAGGTCGGCCCGGACACCGGCCGCGACACCCCTGGTCCGCGCGTCCGGCGGCACCAGCCGCCCGACCGCGACGCCCGGCCCCCGCCGGGCGGACTCCACCAGCTGGAAGCTCGGGCCCAGCCGGAACGCGGGGTGCCAGGCCCGGCGGTAGAAGTCCGCGCCGTCCAGGGTGTCCTGGCAGCGCGTCCCGGCGTCCTCGAAGAGCGCCGCGGGTGTCACCTCGGCCGGGTCCCCGCCGGCCGGGGCCGCCGGGACGACCAGCGCCCGCAGGTGCTGCTGCCAGCCGGCCACCGGGTCCTTGCTGTGCACCCGGACCTCGGTCTTGCCGTCCGTCAGCGGGCCCAGCACCACCTGGACCGTGCGGGTGTCCTGGTCGGAGAGGACCAGCGGACGGGAGATCGTGAGGTCCTCGATCCCGACCGGTCCGTCGAAGGCCCGCTCGGCGCAGCGCAGGACCAGCTCCAGGTAGACCACGCCGGGCACCACGAGCCGTCCGTGCACCCGGTGCTCGGCGAGGAACGGCAGGGCGGCGAGGGAGAGTTCGCTCTCGCCGATCACCTCGCCGTCCGCCGTCTCCAGGATGTGCGGGCGCAGTGCGCGGCCGCTCCGCGAGGCGGTGGCGGTGCCCGCGGAGGTGTTCCGCGGCCAGTACTCCTGGCGCTGGAAGGGGTAGGTGGGCAGCTTGGCCGGGGAGGCCGGCCGGGTCACCACGGCGGACCAGTCGACCTCCCGGCCGCGGGCCCACACCTGGGCGAGCGACTCCAGCAGCACCCGGTGGGCCGAGGGCCCGTCGGCCGCCGGGGCCAGTCGCAGGACGTCCTGGTCCCCGCCGCCGACGGCGAGGGCGCCGGTACCCAGTTCGAGGATGATCCCGACCCCGCTGTCCAGGACCGCCGCCGGCGCCGCGTCGAGCGCCGCGGGCCTGTCCGGAGCGCTGTCCGCGGAGCGGTTCCAGTACTCGGCGGTGGCCACCTCGGGACCGGCCGGGCCGGTCCGGTGGTCGAGGACCAGGTCGACGGCCGGGATGCGCAGCCGGACGTCGGCCAGGTCGGCCGAGCGGCCCGCCAGGGCCAGCCGGGCACCGTCCGCGATGCTGAAGACGCCCGCGAGGGCCGCCGCGGCGTACGCGCCGGCGCCCTGGCCGACGATCACGTCCGGTTCGACACCGACCGAGCGCCACCAGGCTCCGAGCGCCACCGTGGCCGCGTAGCGCGCGGCCGGGCCGTCGCCGGCGGCCAGTTCCTCGCCGGGGACGCCGAGGGCGGCGGCCACCGCGTCCACGGTCGCGGTCACCACCGGCAGCTTCCCGTACAGGCCGTCGGCCCGGGCGCCGCCGTCGGTGGCCACGAAGGCCGCCTGCGGCACCGGCCCGGCACCGCGGCGACCGGTCACCACACCGGGGGCGTCGGCGCCCTCGGCCACGGCGCGCAGTCCCTCCGCCAGGTCGGCGGAGGTCTCGACCACCACGGCGGCGCGGTCGCTGAGGTCGGCCCGGCCGACACCGGCCGACCAGGCGAGGTCGGCGGGCGTGAAGGCGTCGGCGGTGGCGGTGAACTCGGCCAGCCGGGCGGCCGATGCGCGCAGGGCCACCGCACCGGAGCCGGAGACCTTGACCACCACGGGCCCGTCCGGGGCCGGTTCGGCGGCGGTTTCCCGGACCGGCGGGGACTCCAGTACGACGTGGGCGTTGGTGCCGCCGAACCCGAAGGCCGACACGCCCGCGATGCGCCGCTCCTGCTGCCAGCGGGTCAGCTCGGTCGGCACCGAGACCGGCAGATCCGCCCAGGCCACGTGGGGGTTGGGCTCGACCAGGTTCAGGTGCGGGGGGATCCAGCCGCGCTGGACCGTCAGCACCGCCTTGATGAACCCGGCGATGCCCGCCGCCGCCTCCAGGTGGCCGATGTTCGTCTTCACCGACCCCAGCGCCACCGGGCTGTCCGGTGCCCGGCCCTCGCCCAGCACCCGGCCCAGCGCCCGCACCTCGATCGGGTCGCCGAGCGGCGTGCCCGTTCCGTGCGCCTCGACGAAGCCGACCTCGGCGGCGGCGATCCCGGCCACCGCGAGCGCCCGCCGCACGACCTCCTGCTGGGAGGAGGCGCGCGGGACGGTCAGGCCGGAGCTCTTGCCGTCCTGGTTGACGGCGGAGCCGCGGACGACGGCGAGGATGTCGTCACCGGCGGCGAGGGCGTCGGAGAGGCGCTTGAGCACGACCACACCGGCGCCCTCGCCGCGGACGTAGCCGTCGGCGGAGGCGTCGAAGGTGCGGCAGAGTCCCTGGGCGGAGAGCATCCGGCCGCTGGACAGGGCGACCGAGGAGTCGGGGGAGAGCATCACGTTGACGCCGCCGGCCAGGGCCGTCCCGCACTCGCCCGCGCGCAGGCTCTGCACCGCGAGGTGCAGGGCCACCAGGGAGGAGGAGCAGGCGGTGTCCACCACCATGCTCGGGCCCTCCAGGCCCAGCACGTAGGAGAGCCGGTTGGCGCCGAAGTTCCCCGAGCTTCCCGTCGCGGAGTAGGCGTCGATCAGCGACACGTCGCCCGCGCCGAGGCGCTGGAAGTCGTTGCTGCCCATGCCGACGAACACGCCGGTGCGGCTGCCGCGCAGCGAGTCGGGCGCCACCCCGGCGTGCTCCAGGGCCTCCCAGGCCACCTCCAGCACCAGCCGGTGCTGCGGGTCGATGCCCGCCGCCTCGCGCGGCGGGATGCCGAACAGGCCGGCATCGAAGCCCCGCACACCGTCGAGGAACCCGCCGTGGCGCACGTACATCCGCCCCGGCGCCCCGGCCTCCTCGTCGAAGAACTCCTCGACGTCCCAGCGGTCCTCGGGAATCCCGGTGATCCCCGAGCCCCCGCGGGCCAGGAACTCCCAGAAGCCCTCCGCGCCCGTCACCCCGCCCGGGAACCGGCACCCCACGCCGACGACGGCCACCGGCTCGTCACGGGCCTGCTTGGCCGCCGCCACCTCGGCGCGCGCGGCCTTGAGCTCGACGAGGGCGCGGCGCAGCACCTCCTGGCGTTCGGGCGCGACCGCCCCTTGGGTGACCATGGTCCGCTCCTCAGTTGTTGTCATGGTGGCTCTCCTGGTTCAGCTCGGACTCGAGGAGGTCCAGCAGCTCCGACTCGGACAGCTGGGCGAGTTCCGCCGACAGTTCGTCGACCTCGGCGCCCTGCTCCGGGAGCGGGTCGGCCAGGCCGAGGACCTCGCCGAGCAGGTACGCGCCGAGCGCGGTGACGGTGGGGTGTTCGAAGGCCACCGTGCCGGGCAGCTCCTCACCCACCAGCTGCTCCAGCCGGAACTTGAGTTCGACGCTCATCACGGAGTCCATCCCGGCCTCGAAGAAGCCGAGGTCGGCATCGATCCCGCTGCCCGGCTCCCGGCCCAGCACCTGCGCGACCTCGGCCTGCAGCGCCCGCTCCAGCAGCCTGGTCCGGGCGGCCCGGCTCTCCGCCTGACGCAGCCGGCCCAGCAGCATCGCGTCGCCGCCGGCCCGGCCGGCCGCGGCCCGGGTGCCGAGGTGGGTGAGCAGCGGGCGGCGCCGCTTGGCCTCCATGACCGGGCGGAACCTCGCCCAGTCCACCGGTGCCACGGTCAGCTGGTGGCGCCCGGAGCCCAGGGTGCGGCCCAGGGCGGCGAGGCCGGTCTCGTTCGGGAGGACGTACAGGCCCATCGACTCGAAGTACTGCTCGTGGTGGCCGGCCATCTCGCTCTCCTCCCACCAGCCCCAGTTCATCGCGAGGCCCGGCAGGCCCCGGCTGACCCGGTCGTGGGCCAGCACGTCCTGGAAGTAGTTGGCCGCCACGTAGTGGCCCGCGAGCGCGGAGCCCCAGACCGAGGAGGCGGAGGAGAACATCACGAAGAAGTCGGTCCCGCCGGCCGCGGTGAGCGCGTCCAGCACCAGGCTGCCCTCGACCTTGGGCCGCAGGACGTCCCGGAAGTGCTGCCAGTCCAGGTCCACGACGGCCCGGGGCTCGAACAGCCCGGCCGCGTGCACCACGCCCTTGACGGCCGGCCAGGGGGCGGCGGCGTCGAAGACCGCGGCCATCGCGGCGGCGTCCGCCACGTCGGCGTGCGGGGTGTGGACGCTGACGCCGGCCGCCCTCAGCTCGGCGAGCGTCGCCAGCAGCTGACGGTCCGCCTCCGGAAGGTCCGGGCCGTCCTCGGGGACGGGCCGCCGGCCCAGCAGCACCAGGTGGCGGGCACCGCGCCCGGCCAGCCAGCGGGCCACCCGCAGGCCGAGGATGCCCCGGCCGCCGGTGATCAGGTACGAGCCGTCCGGGCCGACCGCCGTCGGCGAGGGTGCGACGGGCAGGTTCTCCACCCGGCGCAGCCGGGCCGCCTTGCGCAGGCCCGAGCGGTAGGCGACCTGGTCCTCGCCGTCGGGGGCGAGCAGCTCGGCGGCGATCGCCGCGGCCTCCCGCTCGGGGTCGGCGCCGGCCGGGTCGAGGTCGACCAGGCCGCCCCAGATCTCCGGGTGCTCCAGACCGACGGCCCGTCCGAGACCCCAGGCGGGGGCGTGCGAGGCCGTCATGGCCGCGCCGTCGGTGCCGACGCCGCCGCGGGTGACCACCCACAGCTGGGGCGCCGGGGCGCCCGGGCGGGCCCGCAGCACCTTCGGTGCGAACAGCAGCGGCCCGCAGGCCAGCGCGAGCGCGCCGTCCAGCTCCGGGCCGGGCAGCCGCGGGTCCGCCGCGTCGTGCAGCGCGCCCAGGTGGACCAGGCCGCGCACGGACGGTTCCTCGGCCAGCGCCCCGGCGACCAGTTCGCGCAGCCGGTCCGGCCCGTCCTGGCAGAAGGCCGCGGCCGTGCCCGGCTCCGCCACCGTGAGGATCCTGGCCCGCGCGCCGTGGGCGGCCAGCTGCTCGGCGACCCGGCGGGCCAGTCCGTGCTGGTCCTCGATCAGCAGCCAGGTGCCCGGGGAGCGCGCGGCGCCGCCCGGCTCCAGGACGGGCGGCTCGACCCGCTCCCAGTCCACCTCGTACACGTCCTGCGCGAGCGGGTCGGGCGCCTGCCCGTGCGGCACCGGCCTGCCCGGCAGCCAGTACCGTTGCCGCTGCCAGCGGTAGCCGGGCAGGGCGGCGGTGCTCGGCCCCTCGCCGTGCAGGGCCCGCAGGTCCACCGGCCGGCCGGCCACGTGCAGGGCTCCGGCGGCGTCCAGCATGGTCGCCCTGGCCTCGGCACCGGCCCGCATCGAGGCGGCCGTGCCGAGGCCGGCGACCTCGCCCTCCAGCGTCTGCCGGACCGCGGTGGACAGGACGGCGTGCGGGCCGACCTCGAGCACCAGGGTGTTGCCCTCGCCGGCGGCGGCCCGCAGCGCGTCGGCGAAACGGACGGGCAGCGTCATGTTGTCCGCCCAGTAGCGCGCGTCCAGCGCGTCGGGGGCGGCGGCTTCGCCGGTGACCGTGGAGTAGAGCGGGACGCTGCGGCCGGCCGGCGTCAGCAGGCCCAGCGCGTCGACGAGTTCACCGCGCAGCGGGTCCAGGACGGGGGTGTGGAAGGCGTACTCGCCCGGCATCGCCATCCAGAACGCCTTGCGGCCGCGGACCAGCGCCTCCAGCGCGGCGACCTCCTGCGGCAACCCGCCGACCACCGTGTTGACCGGGCTGTTGACGGCGGCGACGAACAGCCGCCCGTCGAACGGCTCGATCAGCGTCCGGACCTCGGCGACGGGCAGGCCCACCACCGCCATCCGGCCCTGACCGTGGCTACGGGCCATCACCCGGCCGCGGAGCACCGCGATCCGCAGGCCCTCCTCCAGCCCGAAGGCACCGGCCGCGACGGCCGCCGCGATCTCCCCGACGCTGTGCCCGACGACCGCGTCCGGCTCGACGCCCCAGGAGCGCCACAGCGCGGTGAGCGCCGCCTCCACCGCGAAGATCGCCGGCTGGGTCACCTCGGTGTCGTCCAGACGGGAGACCTCGCGCGGGGCCTCCAGCTGCTCCAGCAGCGACCAGCCGGCCAGGTCCCGGACGATCTCCTCGCAGCGCAGCAGCACACGCCCGGCCACCGGGTCGGCCAGCAGGCTCCGGCCCATGCCGGCCCACTGGGATCCCTGGCCGCCGTAGACGAAGACCAGCCTGCTCCGGGCGGGCCGGGGCAGCACACCCTGGCGCACCTGGTGGCGCGCCCCGGTCAGCAGCTTGCCGAGCTGCTCGGCGGCCTGCGCCGGCGAGGAGGCCACCAGCGCCATCCGGGCCGCGAAGTGGTCGCGGCGGACGGCCGCCGTGCGGACCGTCTCGGCCCAGGCCGAGCGGCCCCGGACGGACCCGCCGTCCGTCAGGAACGTCCGGTACGCCTCGGCGGTCTCCCGCAGCCCCTCGGGGGTGCGGGCCGAGAGCAGCAGCAACTCCGGCCGCTCGTCGGCCTGTTCGCCCGGCTGTTCGTCCGCGCGGCGCTCGGCCGGCTCGGGAGCCTGCGCGAGCACCACGTGGGCGTTGGTGCCGCTGAAGCCGAAGGAGCTGAGCCCGGCGACCCGGTCCCGGCCGTCGGTGGCCCACGGCGTGAGCTCCGTCGGCACGGCGACCGGCAGCGCCGCCCAGTCCACCAGCGGGTTCGGGTCCCGCAGGTGCAGGTGCGGCGGGATCTGCCCGTGGTGCAGCGACAGGGCCACCTTGACCAGCCCGCAGATGCCCGCGGCGGCCTCCAGGTGCCCGACGTTGGTCTTGGCGGAGCCGACCAGCAGCGGCGGCGCCCCGCCGTCCTCGGGCCGCAGCGCCTCGGCCAGCGCCTGGACCTCCATCGGGTCGCCGAGCGCCGTCCCGGTGCCGTGCGCCTCCACGTAGCCCACCTCGTCGGGCGAGGTGGCGGCGTCGCGCAGCGCGTCGCGGATCACGGCCTGCTGTGCGAGGCCGTTGGGGACGGTCAGGCCGGCGCTGCGGCCGTCCTGGTTCACCGCCGTACCGCGCAGCACCGCCCAGATGTGGTCCCCGGCCGCCTGCGCGTCGGAGAGCCGCTTGAGCACGACCACGCCGGCGCCCTCGCCGCGGCCGTAGCCGTCCGCCGAGGCGTCGAAGGCCTTGCACCGCCCGTCGGGCGAGAGCGCCCGCAGCCGGGAGAGCCCGGCCGTGGTGGCCGGGGCCAGCATCAGGTTCACCCCGGCCACCACCGAGAGGTCCGACTCGCCGGAGCGCAGGCTCCGGACCGCGAGGTGGGCCGCCACCAGGGACGAGGAGCAGGCCGTGTCGACGGCCAGGCTCGGCCCCTGGGCGCCGAGCAGGTAGGACAGCCGGCCGGCCGCGACGCTGAAGGTGTTGCCGGTCGCCAGGTGGGCGCCGTCGTCGGCGGTGCCCTCCGCGACCAGCAGCTGCAGGTAGTCGGAGGTGTTGATGCCGACGTAGACCGAGGTGCGGGAGCCGTCGAGCTCGGTGGCGGTCACGCCCGCGTCGGCGAGCGCCTCCGAGGCCACTTCGAGCAGCAGGCGCTGCTGCGGGTCCATCCCGCGGGCCTCGCGGGCCGAGATGCCGAAGGCGTCGGCGTCGAACTCGTCGACCCGGGTGGTGAGGAAGCCGCCGCGCCGGGTGGAGGTCTTGCCGGCGGCGGCCGGGTCGGCGTCGTAGAACGCCTCCCGGTCCCAGCGGTCCTCCGGCACCTCGACGGTCGCGTCCCGGCCGTCCCGCAGCAACTGCCAGAACCCGTCCAGGTCGTTCGCGCCGCCGGGCAGCCGGCAGCCCATGCCGACGATGGCGATGGGCTCGGAGGGCGCGACAGCCGGTTCGGCGGCCGGCGGGGCGGCCTCGGGCTGCGGCACGGCCTCGTCGGGCTGCGGCACGGCCTCGCCGGGCTCGGCGGCGCGGGAAGCGGCGGCCCGCGGGGCGGCGGGCGCCTGCCGGAGCCGGCGGTCGGCCAGGTAGCCGGCCAGCCTGCCGATGGTGGGGTGGTCGAAGACGGCGGTGGTCGGGATGTCCCGGTCGATCAGGTCCTCCAGCCGGACCCGCAGGGCGACCACCATCGCCGAGGTCAGGCCGAGGTCGAACAGGCCGGTCTCGGCGTCGAGTTCGTCCGGGTCGGCGAGGTCCAGCAGGACGGCCAGTTCCTCCTGGAGCCGGCGGAGCAGGTCCTCGGGGGCGGGCTGCGCAGAGGCGGGCTGTGCGGAGGCGGGCCGCGTGGAGACGGGCCGCCCGGTGGCGGGAGCCCCGGCGGGCGCGGCCTGCGGCACCGGACCGGCCGGCCGTACGGCCGCGGGTCGGCCGGCGCCCTGGCGGACGGCCGGCGCGGGGCCGTAGTCCTGCCGCTGGAACGGGTAGGTCGGCAGCTTCACCGAACGGGCCGGGCGCGGGCCGACCGCCCGCCAGTCGACCGGGCACCCCTCGGTCCACAGACGGGCCAGCGAGCCGAGCAGCCCGCGGTGCGCGGAGCCGCCGGCGAACGCCGACGGGACGCAGACCGGCGCGCGGCCGGGTGCGGTGGAGGCCGCCGGGCCGAGCAGCCCGCCGGTGCCGAGCTCGACCAGGATCCGCACGCCCCGCTCCCACACGGTCCGCATCGCCTGCTCGAACCGCACCGGCTCGCGGGTGTGCCGGACCCAGTACCCGGCGGTGGTGATCTCCTCGTCCGCGAGCAGACCGGTGGCGTCGGACACCAGCGGCAGACCGGGGAGGTTCATCGTCAGCCCGGCGAACTCCTCGGCCAGCCGGTCCAGTACGGGCTCCATGGCGGCGGAGTGGAAGGCGTGCGGCACGGCGAGCCGGACACCGCGCACGCCGCGGCCGGCCAGCTCCTCCGCCACCGCCGTGACGGCCTCCACCGGGCCGCTGACCACGGTGTCGCGCGGCCCGTTGAGCGCCGCGATCCCGACCTCGCCCGAGACCAGCCGCTCGATCCCGGCCAGCTCCTCCGGCGCGCAGGACAGCGCCACCATCGCGCCGCCCGCCGGGAGTCCGGCCATCAGCCGCCCTCGGGCGGAGGTCAGCCGGGCGCCGTCCTCGACCGTGAACACCCCGGCGAGCGCGGCCGCCGCGTACGCCCCGACGCTGTGCCCGACCACGGCGGCCGGCTCCACGCCGACCGAGCGCCACCACGCCCCCAGCGCCACGGCGGCGGTGTAGAGCGCGGGTTGGGCCACCTCGGTGGCGGCCAGCGCCTGCCGCGCCTCCTCGCCGCCCGACAGCAGTGCGGACAGCGGCAGTTCGGTGACCGGGCCGACCACCGCGGCCACCGCGTCCACCGTCTCGGTCACCACCGGCACCCGGCCGTACAGGCCCGCCAGCACGCCCGCGACCTTGGCGCCGTGGCCCGGGACGACGAACGCCACCCGCGGTGCGGCGCCGACGCCCCGGCGGCCGGTGACCACGCCGGTGGTGCTGCCGCCCAGGGCCACCGCGCGAAGGCCCGCCGTCAGTTCCGTCCTGGTCGCGGCGACCACGGCCGCCCGCTCGCCGAGGTCCGCCCGGCCCACGCCGGCGGCCCAGGCCACCTGCTCCGGGGTGACCCCGTCGGCCGTGGCGACGAAGTCGGCCAGCCGTCCCGCCGCCGCCCTGAGGGACTCGCCCTCCGCCCCCGACACCTTCACCAGGACGGGGGAGCCGTCGGGGTCCGGCTGCCCGGCAGACCCATCTGGCGTCACGTCAACACTCCTGTCGATCATCGCGTTCCCTCCAGCACGACGTGTGCGTTGGTGCCGCCGAATCCGAAGGCGGAGACTCCGGCGATGCGCCGTTCCTGTTCCCAGCGGGTGAGCACGGTGGGGACCGCCACGGGCAGGTCGGCCCATTCCACGTGGGGGTTGGGTTCGACCAGGTTGAGGTGCGGGGGGATCCAGCCGTGGTGGACCGTGAGGGCGGCCTTGATGAACCCGGCGATGCCCGCCGCGGCCTCCAGGTGGCCGATGTTGGTCTTCGCGGAGCCGAGCGCCACCGGGCTGCCGGGGTCCCGGCCCGCACCGAGGACGCGGCCCAGCGCCCGGACCTCGATCGGGTCGCCGAGCGGCGTGCCCGTTCCGTGCGCCTCGACGAAGCCGACCTCGGCGGCGGCCACCCCCGCCGCCGACAGCGCCCGCCGCACCACGTCCTCCTGCGCGCGGCCGCTCGGGGCGGTGAGACCGTTGCTGCGGCCGTCCTGGTTGACGGCGGAGCCGCGGACGACGGCGAGGATGTCGTCACCGGCGGCGAGGGCGTCGGAGAGGCGCTTGAGCACGACCACGCCCGCGCCCTCGCCGCGGACGTAGCCGTCGGCGGAGGCGTCGAAGGTGCGGCAGAGTCCCTGGGCGGAGAGCATCCGGCCGCTGGACAGGGCCACTGAGGAGTCGGGGGAGAGCATTACGTTGACGCCGCCGGCCAGGGCCGTCCCGCACTCGCCGGTGCGCAGGCTCTGCACCGCGAGGTGCAGGGCCACCAGGGAGGAGGAGCAGGCGGTGTCCACCACCATGCTCGGTCCTTCCAGGCCCAGCACGTAGGAGAGCCGGTTGGCGCCGAAGTTCGCCGAACTGCCGGTCGCCGAGTAGGCGTCGATCAGCGACACGTCGCCCGCGCCCAGGCGCTGGAAGTCGCTGCCGCCCATGCCGACGAACACGCCGGTGCGGCTGCCGCGCAGCGAGTCGGGTGCCACCCCGGCGTGCTCCAGGGCCTCCCAGGCCACCTCCAGCACCAGCCGGTGCTGCGGGTCGATGCCCGCCGCCTCGCGTGGCGGGATGCCGAACAGGCCGGCGTCGAAGTCCCGGACGCCGTCGACGAATCCGCCGTGGCGCACGTACATGCGTCCCGGTGCGCCGGCCTCCTCGTCGAAGAACTCCTCGATGTCCCAGCGGTCGCGGGGGATCGCGGTGATCCCCGAGCCGCCACGGGCCAGGAAGTCCCAGAAGCCGTCCGCGCCCGTCACCCCGCCCGGGAACCGGCACCCCACCCCGATCACCGCGATCGCGTCCTCGGCCCCGCCCCGGACCGTCGGCGCCGTCCGCGCCGGGTCCTGGGCCGGGTTCTGGGCCGGGGACGACGGGGCGTTCGCCGCCCGCAGTTCCTCGGCCAGTGCGCGGGCCGCGGCGGCCGGCGTGGGGTGCTCCCAGACGAGCGTGTCAGGCACGTGGTGCCCGAGCCAGTCGGAGAGCGTGCCGGCCAGCGAGACCGCCTGGATCGAGTCGATCCCGTACGAGGTGAACGGCTCGTCGGCGGCCACCTCGTGCAGGCCGAGCCGGGCACCGGCGGCGATCAGCTCCCTGAGGAGGTCCTCGATCTCGGCGGCGGTCCTGGTCCGCACGGCGGCCGTCCCGCGGCCGTCGGCCGGCTGCCCGACCGGGGCCGGGGCCGGGGTCGGGGTCGCGGCCGGTTCCGGGGCCGCGGCAGCGGGGGCGGGGGCCGGACGGGCGGCCGCCGGACGGACCACGGGCAGCGAACCGTCCAGGTACTGGGCCTTGCACGCCCGGCGCTGGACCTTGCCGCTGGAGGTGGTGGGGATCTTGCGGGCCGGTACCAGCACCACGTCGTGCACCTGCAGTTGGTGCACCTCGGAGATCCGTCGGCGGATCGTCGTGGTGAGCCCGCTCGCCAGCTCGGCGCTCACCCTCCCGCGCGGCAGTTCCTGGACGACGACCAGCACATCCTCGCCGTCCGTCTCGACCGTGAACGCCGCGGCCCGGACCGCCCCGAGCGAAGGGTCGCTGTCGGTGCAGGTCGCCTCGACGTCCTGCGGATAGACGTTGCGCCCACGGAAGATCATCAGATCGGTGGCCCGGCCGGTGACGAACAGCTCGCCGTCCATCAGCACCCCGAGGTCGCCGGTGCGCAGGTACGGACCCTCGCCGTTCGCCAGCCGGAGGCCGAAGGTCTCCGCCGTCGCCTCCGGCGCCTCGAAGTAGCCGGCCGCGACGCTCTCCCCGCGGACCCAGATCTCCCCGACCTCGCCCGGAGGCAGCACCTCACCTCGCTCCCGGGCCACGATCGCCACCTCGGTGTCCGCCGCGACCTCGCCCGAACTCGCCAGCGACTGAACCGAGTTCAGGTCATGAGGTGGCCTGATCCGGCCCTGCTCCAGCTCCGGCTTCGAGACGTGGCGCACCAGCGGATCGCCCTGCGGCCGCGCGCCCGAGACCAGCAGGGTGCTCTCCGCCAGCCCGTAGCACGGGTAGAAGCTGCTCCGGCGGAATCCGCAGCGCTCGAAGGCCGCCGCGAAGCGGTCCAGCACCTCCGGCTGGACCGGCTCGGCCCCGTTCAGCGCGGAGACCCAACTCGACAGGTCCAGCCGGTCCTTGACCTCGTCCGTCACCCGCTCGACGCACATCCGGTAGGCGAAGTTCGGCGCCGGGCTGACGGTGCCGCGATAGCGGCTGATCGCCTCCAGCCACACCGCCGGTTCCCGGACGAAGGACACCGGGGCCATCAGAGTGACGGTGTAGCCGGTGTGGATCGGGCAGATGATGCCGCCGATCAGCCCCATGTCGTGGTACGGCGGGAGCCAGCTCACCGACTGGCTCTCGACGGTGAGCCCGAAGGCCTCCTGTGCGGCTCGGGCGTTGGCGATCAGGTTCCGGTGGGTGACGATCACCCCCTTCGGGGTGGCGGTCGAACCCGAGGTGTACTGCAGGAACGCGGTGTGCTCACCGGTGAGGGGCGGAGCGCTCCAGCCGTCCTCCCGGCCGTCCAGCACCCGGTCGTCGGCGGGCAGCCAACGGGCCCGCGACAGCGGGGACACGAGGTCGTCGCCGGCCGTGCCGTCGCCGATCGCCGGGGCGATGTCCGCCAGGCCGGAGGACTCGTCCGTGAGCACGATCTGCGCACCCGAGTTGAGGGCGATCGCCTGTACCCGGCCGACGTGCTTGGCCGTCCCCGGCGGATACGCCGGCACCGGGACGAATCCGCCGTAGAGGCAGCCGAAGAAGTAGGCCACGTAGTCCAGCCCCGGCGGGCAGAGCATCAGAACCCGGTCTCCCGGGGTGCCTTCCGCCCGCAGGGTGACGGCAACGGCTCGTGCCCAGGCGTCCAGCCGGCTCCAGGTCAGCAGCGATTCCTCCGGCTGCCCGGTGCCCGAGAAACTCAGGAATCGGTATCCGACCTGGTCGGGCTGATGCTCGGCCCGGTACCGCAAGAGTTCGACAAGCGTCCCGGCCGCTGATTTTGGGCGCGTCGACATCGGCTCTCCCCCCATGCGCAAATGAATGTTGGTGATTCCGGACGGTTCGCCGCAGGAGCCCGTTCCCGATCCCCCTTGAAATGGGCCGGGCGCTGCGGCGTGCAGTTCTGGACAGCATGACGACGGCCCCGCATGCGGGAGCCGGTGAATCAGAGCAGGAAGAAGGGTCTTGAAATCCCGAAAGCGCCTTTGCGTGCAATCGGCCAGGGAAAGTTCCCGGCAGAGACATAAGTAGCGAAAAGGAAACCCGGAGCAAGTGCCGCTCACAGGCCGCGGTACGTATCTTCACCCCGTTGTACCGCAACCAGGCCGCGGCCAGGCTATGAGCAGTACTTGCAGCCTGTCAAGAAATAAAGATCCCGCCGAGCTTGTATGACACTGCGTCAACTAGCGTCCTTGGAAACCTACTTCATGACACATGAAAGCGGGTAAACATGCGGTAAGCGGCTGGTTGACGAGGTCGTCGACGCGGCGGTCGCGGCGGATCGAATGGGCCGGCGAACGCCTTCTGTCCCGGCCGGGCACGGGATACGCTCGTGCTCGGGAGTGTTCGGCCTTGTCATCGGCCCGCGCCGACGGCAAGGCGAACACCGCGCGTGCACCGCTATTTCTGTCGTGTCCATGGCATTAAATGGGGGACCAATGAAACGGCTTCCGGTGAAGCGGCTTCCGGCCCGGCGCTCCCGTGCGACTTGAGCGAATTCCCGGCGGCCCGGGAATCTAGGCGGTCCGGCCGGTGCAGGCCGCGGCGGTCACCAGGGCGGTGAAGGCGGCTGCGGAGGCGTCCGGTCCACCGGAGTCGTACGGGTTGCGGGAGAGCACGACCTGGCGCTTCCCGGTGTCGTCGCTGAGCATGACGCTGCTGTAGCCGATGCTGTCGCCGCGGTGGCCCCAGAAGTCTCCGCACGGAGTGGGTGTGCGTTCCAGGCCGAGGCCGTAGTCGGCGCCGAGGCCGAGGCCCGTGGTCCGCTTCATCTCGGCGAGCTCGGCGGGTCCGAGCAGCCGGCCCCCAAGCAGGGCGGCCATGAACGTGGCGAGGTCGGCGGTGGTGGAGATGCCGGCGCCGGACGCGCCGGCGATGCTCGGGTTGAACAGCGTGATGTCCACCGGGCCGCCGGGCAGACTGGCGTAGCCGTGGGTGTGGCGGCCGGGCACGGTGGGGTCGTTCTCCGGCATCGTGGTCTCGCGCAGGCCGAGCGGCCGGATGATCCGGCGGTCCACCTCCTGCTGCCAACTGCGGCCGGTGGTCCGCTCGATGAGCATGCCGAGCAGGATGTAGTCGGTGTTGGAGTAGTGCCAGTCCTGCCCCGGCGGGAAGTACGCCGGGTGGGACTCGGCGACGGCGACGAGCTCCGCCGGCGTCCACGACTTCCAGCGGTCGGTGCTGAGCCACGTCCGGAAGGAGGCCTCGTCCTCATAGGCGAAGGCCGGATCCGAGGTGTAGTTGAAGATGCCGCCGGTGTGGTTGAGCAGCTGGCGGAGGCTGATCGCGGCTCCGTTGTGCACGACGCCGGGCAGGTGCTTCTCCACCGGGTCGTCCAGGCCGATCCGGTGCTCCGCGGCCAACTGGAGGACGACCGTCGCCACGAAGGTCTTGGTGGCGCTGCCGATCCGGAAGCGGTCGCGGGCCGCGGCGGGCTCGCCGGTGGTGACGTCGCCGGTTCCGGCCGCGCCCCTCCAGAGGGTCCGGCCGTTCTCGCTCACCCGGCCGAGCGCGGCGGTGGCACCGCCCGGCGCCACCACCGCCTGCAGGCCGGCGTCCAGCGCCGCCCGGTCGACCCGCCGTTCCGCGTCCGTCACCGGGCCGGCGGTGCCCTGCGCCTGCGCCGCCGGGACCATGCCGATCACCAGGCCCGCCCCCGCCAGCGCGACCGCCGCCAGGCGGACGGCTCCGTTCCTTGACGTCCCCACTGCGCCAACCTCCCCTTGGCCGGGCGGAAGGTGTATCCAACTCCCGCCATTCGTCCGGTGGTTGAAACTCTCCCAGTATCCGAATGACGGTTCGTCAGACCGGGGTCCGACCTCTTCTCCCCATCAAGTCGCACGGTTTCGGCCGGGCGACTACGCCTTGGGGAGGGGGCGGCCCCCGACCGGCTCCCCGGGGTGGTGTCCCGATCCCTTAGGGGATGCCCGCCGCCGGGATCGGGGTTGGCCGTCTCCCTCGCCGGTATCCGGCTGCGGCGCGAGCAGCCGCGTCCGTCGGCCTGGGTGCACGTGGGGCCCGGCCCGTGCGGACCGGCCGGAGGCGGTTCGCTCGTGGAGAGCGGACCGCCTCCGGACGTTCCCGTGGCGCGGTCAGCGCACCCAGCCGGTCATGCTCTGGCCGACGGTCTGGACCTTCCCCGCCGGGCGCGGCCGTGCGCCGGCGTCCACCGCGCCCGCCACCGCCCGCACCAGCCAGGCGTTGACCGACAGTCCCTCGCGGCCCGCCGCCTCCTCGGCGCGCGCCTTGAGGTGGGCCGGCAGTCGCAGGTTGACGCGGGCGGTGGCGCCCTCCTCGCCGTCGGCGGGCACCGGCACCGTGAACGGTTCGACCGATGCGGCCGGCTCCGCGGGCCCGGCGGCGGCCGGCGGGAGGGTCACCACGAAGTCGGGGTCCAGCCCGCGCAGCCGTACGTCGACCGAGCCGGGGGCCAGCTCGCGGGTGATCTCGTCCGACGCGGCGGAGAGCACGTTGAGCATGGTCAGCCGGGCCGCCGACTCCAGCGGCGCGGTGAGCCGCTCGGCCAGCGCGCGCGCTTCCTCCCCGCCGGCCTCGGCGGCCACCGCGAGTTCGCGACGCAGATTCTCGACATACGGAGTGAGGTCCATGGTGCCATGGTGGCACCATCATGGCGCCATGCGCAAGCCGGGTGGCGTCGCCCCGGTCGGACCTCCGGCATGCGGAGCTCCGGTCACGCACAGTGGCGATCACTCGGTCCGACCGGTTTTCCGTCAAGCCGTGGCACCCGTCTGAGTGCTCCTGGGTGGCCGCAGAGTGAACCTGAGCTTTGTCATACAAATCGGATGCCTCGTCAGAACATCATCAACTCGAACTGTGCTCTTCCTGGCTTCCCTTCCCCGCCATCCCCGAACACGAGCGCAGGGTCGAAAGGACTTCTGATGACGCGCTGTCCGCCCACACCCCCGGATCAGGGTCAGAGACCTGACGGACGCTCCGCCCACCGACCACCGGGCCGGCTCGTCACGCTGGTGGCGGCCTTCGCCGCCGCCGTCGCGTCGCTGACCACCCCGGCCCTCGCCGTCGGCCACGCCGCCGCGGTGACCGACCGCCCCGCCGCGGCACACCCGTCGGACCGTCAGGGAGACCGGCAGGGCCGCCAGCAGCCGGTGACCCTGGAGAAGACCGGCACCGACATCACCACCGGCAGCACGACCACCACCACCCACGGCGACACCATCCGCTGGGTCGTCTCCGCCACCAACCCGGACAACGTGCCGGTCTCCACCACCGTCACCGACCCCATCCAGGGCGGCCCGGGCAGCACCCCCGAGTCCCAGACCTACGTGCCCGACACGCTCCAGGCGCCGCCGGGCTTCACCAGGCAGTGGTCCACCGACGGTGGCGCCACCTTCTCCACCACCGACCAGGGCCCGGCCACCAACGTCGTCCAGGCGACCAACCCGAGGCTCTCCGCACCGGCCACCGGCAGCGTGGTCCAGATCCCGCCGCCCCTCACCCCGGTCAACACGGCCACCGGCGGTGACGGCTTCACCCCCATCCTCTACACGGCCACGATCAACGGCGTCTCCACGCCCGAGGCCTGGAACATCTACCACCACGGGTACTCGAACACGGCCAGCGTGGTCTGCACCGACCTGCTGTCCAACGGCCCCTGCCCGACTCCGAGCGGCGCCCCCGCCAGCTGGCCCCAGCCGCTGAACTCCTCGGCGCCCAACGGGACCACCGGAGACCTCGGCAGCACCCGGACCCCGACCTACGTGCAGTCCGGCTCCAAGCTGTACTACGCCGCCGTCAGCCGGGTCACCCCCGAGCTCATCGGCATCGGCTGCATCGACCTCCAGGCCCAGGCCAGCTGTGGGTTCACCCCGCTCCAGGAGGGCACCGGTACGGTCATCGGCGGTGTGGTCGAGGTCCCCGGCGGGTTCGACTACGTCGTCTCCGGCACCGGCGAGATCCTCTGCTACGACCGCGCCGCCAACGCCCCCTGTGGCACCTTCGAGATCGGGCTGCCCCCGAACGAGGGCCAGGGCGGCTTCCCCGGTGACTACGTCGGCACCATGACGGTCATCAACGGCAAGGTCTACGTGACCGACAACCAGCGGGCCCCGCTGCCGTCGTTGATGGGTTGCTTCGACCCGGCGACCGGCCTCGCCTGCGCCGGCTGGACCGTCCCGAAGACCGTGGTCACCCCCCTCGGCAGCGATCCCGCCCGGGTCGACAACGTCTTCGCGATCTACAACTCCTCGGGCACGGCCATCGGCGTCTGCACCGTGGTGGGCGGCGTCGAAGGGCGGGTCACCCCGCCGGTCGGCACCGTCGTCTGCTTCGACTTCGCGGGCGACCCGATCGCGGCGCCCCCCGGCCTGCAGGCCCTGGTCAGCACCAACGTCGCCCCCGGCGAGGCCAACTACCAGGTCCCGCTGACCATCACCGCCCCCAACGGGCACCTGGAGACCGAGTTCCCGTTCTGGATCTACCAGGGCAACACCCCGACCCTGAACAGCTCCGAGTTCTGCTACGACTGGAACACCCAGGCCCCCTGCTCCCAGTACGGCACCAACGGCGTCGTCAACGGTCCGCTCAACGTCAACGGCGGCAACACCAGCCCCTACGGCTTCGCCTACGACGGCCAGTGCAAGTACAGCCTCGGCGACACCGGCGTCCTGTTCTCCATCGACCCGATCACCGGTGCCTCGCCCTGCCTCAAGACCAAGGCCCAGAGCACCATCAACCCGTCGGCGTACTACTGCGACGGGGCGACCGGGCACGTGAGGTCCTACGGGACGGTCAGCCTCGTCGGCATCGATCCGACGACCGTCGACTTCGCCAACTCCACGGTGACCGTGCTGTCCGCCGGCGGCACCCCGATCGGCACCTTCCCGTTCGACCCGGCCACGGGCACGGCGGACATCTCCTCCGTCCCGATCGCCGATCAGCCGATCCAGGTGATCGGCAACATCGACCTCGTCAACGGCTCGTCCTTCACCCCGGACAACCACCCGCTGATGCAGGTGACCTTCGTCGGCGACGCCCCGCAGATCTGCTACGAGACCAAGGTGACCACGGACTGCTCCGTCACCTCCATCTCCAACCAGGCCTACGCCGTCACCGACGGCGGGATCCCCGTCACCTCCAACACCGTCACCTTCGAGGTGACCCCGGGCCCGGAGTGCGCCCCGAAGCTGGAGATCAACAAGGAGATCTGCACCTCGGCGAACGCCGCCGACTGCGCGAGTGGCGGCCCCGGTCCATGGGCGAAGAACGCGACGCTCGTACCCGGCGGTACCGCCCACTGGCGGATCACCGTGACCAACACCAGTGCGGTCCCGATCACCGGGATCACGCTGGCGGACAGTGTCTCGCCGTCGTGTGTGACCGCTGCGGGGACCTTCGATCTCGCGGTGGGGGCGTCCCACCAGGTCTTCTGCGACCTGGCGAACATCACCCAGCACACCGTGAACACCGTGACGGCCTCCTTCCCCGGCCCGGGTGGGGAGATCATCACCACGCCTCCGTCCGAGGCGACAGCGGACGTGCAGTCGCTGGAGATCAACAAGGAGGTCTGCACCTCGACCAACGCGGCCGACTGCGTCGAGGGTGGCGCGGGCCCGTGGGCGAAGGGCACCACGGTCGTGGCCGGGAGCACCGCGTACTGGCGGATCACGGTGACCAACACCGGGACCGTTCCGGTGAACGGGATCACGCTGGCGGACAGTGTCTCGCCGTCGTGTGTGACCGCTGCGGGGACCTTCGATCTCGCGGCGGGCGCTTCTCACCAGGTCTTCTGTGACCTGACGAACGTCACGCAGCACACCATCAACACGGTCACGGCATCGTTCCCCGGTCCTGCCGGGGAGCCGATCACGACGCCGCCGTCGGAGGCGACGGTGGAGGTGACGCCGCCTCCGCTGCCGGAGCTGAGCATCAACAAGGAGGTCTGCACCTCGACCAACGCGGCCGACTGCGCCGAGGGCGGCCCGGGTCCGTGGGCGAAGGCCACCACGGTTCCGTCCGGGAGCACGGCGTTCTGGCGGATCACGGTGACCAACATCGGAACGATTCCGGTCACGGGGATCACGCTGTCGGACAGCGTTTCGCCGTCCTGCGTCACGGCCGCCGGCACGTTCGACCTCGCGGTCGGTGCGTCGCGTCAGGTGTTCTGTGACCTGGCGAACGTCACCCAGCACACGGTGAACAGCGTGACGGCGACCGCCCCGGGTCCGAACGGCCCGATCACGACGCCGCCGTCTGAGGCGACTGTTGATGTGCCGGCGGTTGTTCCGTCGGTGAGTATCAACAAGGAGGTCTGCACCTCGACGAACGCGGCTGACTGTGTCGAGGGTGGTG
>NZ_JBEXJT010000011.1:148540-178039 GCF_040609255.1 Kitasatospora sp. NPDC004723
GGCCACGACGGTTCCGTCCGGGAGCACGGCGTACTGGCGGATCACGGTGACGAACACGGGCACGGTCCCGGTCACGGGGATCACGCTGGCGGACAGCGTCTCGCCGTCGTGTGTGACCGCTGCCGGGTCGTTCGATCTGGCGGTGGGTGCTTCTCACCAGGTGTTCTGTGACCTGGCGAACGTCACCCAGCACACGGTGAACTCGGTGACGGCGACGTTCCCGGGTCCGGAGGGTCCGATCACGACGCCGCCGTCCGAGGCGACTGTTGATGTGCCGGCGGTTGTCCCCTCCCTGAGCATCAACAAGGAGGTCTGCACCTCGACGAACGCGGCTGACTGTGTCGAGGGTGGTGCGGGTCCGTGGGCGAAGGCCACGACGGTTCCGTCCGGGAGCACGGCGTACTGGCGGATCACCGTGACCAACACGGGCACGGTCCCGGTCACGGGGATCACGCTGGCGGACAGCGTCTCGCCGTCCTGCGTCACGGCTGCCGGGTCGTTCGACCTCGCCGTGGGTGCTTCTCACCAGGTGTTCTGTGACCTGGCGAACGTCACCCAGCACACGGTGAACTCGGTGACGGCGACGTTCCCGGGTCCGGAGGGTCCGATCACGACGCCGCCGTCCGAGGCGACTGTTGATGTGCCGGCGGTTGTCCCCTCCCTGAGCATCAACAAGGAGGTCTGCACCTCGACCAATGCGGCTGACTGTGTCGAGGGTGGTGCGGGTCCGTGGGCGAAGGCCACGACGATTCCGTCCGGGAACACGGCGTACTGGCGGATCACCGTGACCAACACGGGCACGGTCCCGGTTACCGGGATCACGCTGTCGGACAGCGTCTCGCCGTCGTGTGTGACCGCTGCCGGGTCGTTCGACCTCGCCGTGGGTGCTTCTCACCAGGTGTTCTGTGACCTGGCGAACGTCACCCAGCACACCGTCAACTCGGTGACGGCCACCTTCCCTGGCCCGAACGGCCCGATCACCACGCCGCCGTCCGAGGCGACGGTGGATGTGACGCCGCCGGTTGTTCCGTCGGTGAGCGTCAACAAGGAGGTCTGCACCTCGACCAACGCCGCTGACTGCGCGGCCGGTGGTCCGGGTCCGTGGGCGAAGAGCACCACGATTCCTTCTGGCAACACGGCGTACTGGCGGATCACGGTGACCAACACGGGCACGGTCCCGGTCACGGGGATCACGCTGGCGGACAGCGTCTCGCCGTCCTGCGTGAGCGCTGCCGGCACGTTCGACCTGGCGGTCGGTGGGTCGCGTCAGGTGTTCTGCAGCCTGGCGAACGTCACCCAGCACACCGTGAACACGGTGACGGCCTCGTTCCCCGGCCCTGACGGGGAGACGATCACCACGCCGCCGTCCGACGCGACGGTGGATGTGACGCCGCCGGTTGTTCCGTCGGTGAGTATCAACAAGGAGGTCTGCACCTCGACGAACGCGGCTGACTGTGTCGAGGGTGGTGCGGGTCCGTGGGCGAAGAGCACCACGATTCCGTCCGGGAACACGGCGTACTGGCGGATCACGGTGACGAACACGGGCACGGTCCCGGTCACGGGGATCACGCTGGCGGACAGTGTTTCGCCGTCCTGCGTCACGGCCGCCGGGTCGTTCGACCTCGCCGTGGGTGCTTCTCACCAGGTGTTCTGTGACCTGGCGAACGTCACCCAGCATACGGTGAACACGGTGACGGCGACCTTCCCGGGTCCGAGTGGCCCGATCACCACGCCGCCGTCCGACGCGACGGTGGATGTGACGCCGCCGGTTGTTCCGTCGGTGAGCATCAACAAGGAGGTCTGCACCTCGACCAACGCGGCCGACTGCGCCGAGGGTGGCCCGGGTCCGTGGGCGAAGAGCACCACGGTGCCCTCCGGCAACACCGCGTACTGGCGGATCACGGTGACGAACACGGGCACGGTCCCGGTCACGGGGATCACGCTGTCGGACAGCGTCTCGCCGTCCTGCGTGAGCGCTGCCGGCACGTTCGACCTGGCGGTCGGTGGGTCGCGTCAGGTGTTCTGCAGCCTGGCGAACGTCACCCAGCACACCGTGAACACGGTGACGGCCTCGTTCCCCGGCCCCGATGGGGAGACGATCACCACGCCGCCGTCCGACGCGACCGTCGACGTGACGACGCCGGGTACCCCGTCGATGACCATCAACAAGGAGGTCTGCCTTCCCGAGAAGGACCGCGACTGCGGCCAGGGCGGTTCCGGGCCGTGGGGCAAGGAGGCGACCCTGCACAAGGGCGATGCCTCCGAGGACCCCTGCCTCCCGGACCAGTGCGTGGCGCACTGGCGGATCACGGTGACCAACACCGGCCCGACGGACATCACCGGCATCACGCTGAGCGACCCGCAGGAAGTCTCCTGCGAGACGGCGGCCGGGACGTTCAACCTGGCTCCGGGACAGACCGTGATGTTCTACTGCTCCAGCCTGATCACCGAGGACTTCACCAACACGGTGAGCGCGTCCGGCTTCGGTCCGGACGGCAGGCCGGTCAGCACCGGGCCGTCGTCCGCGCTCGCCCGGTGCCTGCCTCCGTGCCCCGAGGAGGACCACGGCCATGACGACGACCACGGCCACGGCCACGGTCACGGCCACGGTCACGGCTACTTCGACGAGGGGTGGCGGCCGGAGGGTCCGAGCGGTGCCTGGCTGCCGGACAGCAGCCTGACCGTGCCGTCGTACGGCCTGGACCGCGACGCGGTGGAGGCGTTCGGCGACATGCTGCCGGTGCTCGACTGGATGGGCTGACCGAGCCCGTAACCGAATGACGGGTGGCCCCGGGAACGGAAACGTTCCCGGGGCCACCCGCCGTTCGCGGCGACCCCCGTCCGGCCCTGCCGGACTGCGCGGAGCGGGGGGTCGGCGCGAGGGTGGGGGAGGGCGTCGAGCCGAGGAGGAGGCATGGCGGAGCAGCGTGAGGAGACCGGCCGCATCGTGGTCGGGGTGGACGGGTCGGAGCCGTCGAAGCACGCGCTGCGCTGGGCGGTGCGGCAGGCGGAGCTGACCGGCGGCGTGGTGGAGGCGGTGATCGCCTGGGAGTACCCGACGTTCCACGGCGCGCGCGGCTGGTTCCCGCCGGGGAGCACCGACGAGGCGGAGCTGGAGGGCAAGGCGCGCCGGGAGGCCGCCACGGCCGTGGCGGCCGCGGTCGGCCCGCAGCCGCCGGCGGAGGTGCGGATCGTGGCGCGCTACGGCTCCCCGGCCGGCGCGCTGATCGAGGCGTCCCGGGGCGCGTCCCTGCTGGTGGTGGGCAGCCGGGGGCTCGGCGGCTTCGCGGGGATGCTGCTGGGCTCGGTGGCCCAGCACTGCACCCGGCACGCCACCTGCCCGGTCCTGGTGTACCGCGACAGCAGCTGACGGCCCGCCGCGGGCGGAGCCGTCGCCCGGCAGCCGTCGGCCTCAGCCGAACACGACGGTGGACGCCGCCGGCACGGCCAGCGAGCCCGCGCGGCGGGGCAGGCCCGTCGTGGCGTCGACGTCGAACCAGGTGACGTCCCCCGAACGCTCGTTCGCCGCGTAGAGCCGGCGGCCCGCGGGGTCGAGGACCAGGTCGCGCGGCCACGCGCCGCCGCACGGCACCGACGCCACCGGCCGCGCCCCCTCGCCGTCCGCGTCGAGCGCCAGCACGGAGATGGTGTCGGTGCCGCGCACCGCCACCCACAGGTACCGGCCGTCGCGGGAGACTACCGGGGCCGAGGGCAGCACCGGGACCTCGGGGGCGTCGGGGAACAGCGGGGCCTCGCCGACCGGTTCGAGCACCCCGGTGGCCGCGTCCCAGCGGCACACGGTCACGGCGGGGCGCAGCTCGCCGAGCACGTACGCGTGGCGCCCGGAGGGGTGGAAGGCGAGGTGGCGCGGGCCGGTGCCGGGCGGCAGGACGGTCTGCCCGTGCAGGGTCAGCTCACCGGTCGCCGGGTCCAGGGCGCAGATCCGCACCGCGTCGGTGCCGAGGTCGACGCTCAGCACCCAGCGGCCGGACGGGTCGGGGAGCACCTGGTGGGCGTGCGGGCCGCGCTGGCGCTCGGGGTGCGGCCCGGCGCCCTCGTTGCGCAGCACGGTGCTCGGGGCCTGCGGAGCGCCGTCGGCGGCGAGCGGCAGCGCGGTGACGCTGCCGGAGTCGTAGTTGGCGGTCAGCAGGTGGCCCTGGGCGAGGGCGAGGTAGGTGGGCCCGTCCCCGTGCACCGGTACCGGCGCGCCGAGCGGGCGGGGGAGCGGACCGGAGAGGTCGTAGGCGGCGACCGCTCCCGGCACCGTCTCCGAGACGGCGTAGAGCACCGGGCCGCCCTCTGCGTGCCCGACGGCGAGGTAGGACGGGTCCGGGACGGCGTCGACGGCGCCGGTCGCGGTCAGCGCCCCGGTGCGCGGGTCCACCGCCGCCACGACGATCCCGCGTCCGCCCGCCGAGGTGAACGACCCGATGTAGACCGGCTCCGCGCCCCTGTCCTCCACAGCACCCTCCGTCGTCCCCGCTCCGCCGTCTGCCGCGAGCGCTCCGACGCTAGCAGTCGGCCCCGTCGTGCCGGGAGGCGGCGGAAGGGCCGTCCCGGGCGGTCCGCGGATTTCACCGGAACGCCCCGCCGCCGCGGCGGCCGGGTCGCGCTCCGGGACGGTTGCGGCGACGGTGGGAGGAGCAGCCCGGACGGCGGCCGGCCGGCCCCGTCCGGCGGGGGAGGGGGGCGAGGTCCGACCGCGCCGCCGGCCCGGCGGTGCGACCTGCGGGGGAGCGGACGAACTCTCCCGGCGCTGCGGAAGCGAGGCGGCATGCACGACCCCGATCCACCCTTCCGGCCGGTCCTGCGGCGGCACGGCTACCTGCCGCTGGAGGACCTCGGCCTCATCGGGGACGGCACCACCGCCGCCCTGGTCGGCCGCGACGGCTCCATCCCGTGGCTCTGCCTGCCCCGCTTCGACGCCGAACCGCTGTTCTGCGGCCTGCTGGACCATGCCCGGGGCGGGCACTTCACCCTGGCGCCGGAGGACCTGGTCGAGGCGCGCCAGCGCTACGAACCGGACACCGGCGTCCTGGTCACCGAACTGCGCTCGCGCACCGGCCTGGTGCGCGTCACCGACGCGCTGGCGCTGCGCTCCGGCGCCGACCTCGCCGACGACGCCCCCGCCGCCCGCGCCGAACTGGTGCGCTCCGCCGTGGTGCTGGACGGGCGCGTCCGGCTGCGCGCGGAACTGGAGCCCCGCGGCGGCGCGCGGACCAGGGCGCTGTTCAGCGGACTGGAGCTGCGCCCCGTCCGGCGGCCGGGCCTGCGGCTCCACCTGCGCTCCAACCGGCCGCTGCACGGCCTGCACAGCACCCACGACCTGCGCCAGGGCGACCGGCTCGACCTGGTGCTGTCCTGGGGCCGCTTCCACCGCCACCACCGGGTCGACACCGACGCCATGCTGAAGGGCACCGTCGACGCCTGGCGCCACTGGATGCGCCACTTCGACTACGACGGCCCCCAGCAGGCCCTGGTCAGGCGCGCCGCCGTCACCCTGAAGCTCTGCGACGACTGGGCCAACGGCTCGCTGGTCGCGGCGCCCACCTCCTCGCTGCCCGCGCCGATCGGCGGGATCCGCAACTGGGACTACCGCTACAGCTGGATCCGCGACGCCGCGTTCGCCGTCTTCGCGCTGCGCCGGATCGGCTTCCGCGGCGAGGCCGACGCCTTCCTCGGCTGGGTGCTCGACGCCTTCGAGGACAGCGGCCGGCCCCGCATCATGTACGACCTGCGCGGCGGCCCCGTGCCGGAGGAGGTGGAGGACGGCGAACTGGAGGGCTACCAGCGCTCCGCCCCGGTGCGCTGGGGCAACGGCGCGGCCGACCAGCGCCAGCACGACGTCTACGGCGAGATCCTGGACTGCGCCGACCAGTGGCTGCGGGCCGGCGGCGAGATCCAGCCCGCCCTGTGGGCCGGCCTGGCCGGCCTCGCCGACGCCGCCGAACAGGCCTGGCGCGAGCCCGACCAGGGCATCTGGGAGGTGCGCAGCGCGGGCCGGGTGTTCACCTACTCGGCCGGACTGTGCCAGGTGGCCCTGGACCGCGCCGCGCAGATCGGCGAGCGGCTCGGCCTGCCGATCAGCACCGGCCGCTGGCGCGCCTCGGCCGACCACCTGAGCAGCCTCATCCTGGAGCAGTCCTGGGACGAGGACGCCAGGACCCTCAGCGCCCACCTGGACGGCGGCGGCGTCCTGGACGCCAGCCTGCTCGCGCTCCCGCTGCGGCACGTGGTGCCGATCGACCACCCGCGGATGGTGGCGACCGCCACCGCCGTCGCCGAGCGGCTGTCCGCCGGCGGCGGGCTGCTCCACCGCTACCTGCACGAGGAGTCCCCGGACGGCCTGGCCGGCGACGAGGGCGCCTTCGTGCTGTGCAGCTTCTGGCTGGTCGACAACCTCATCGGCCAGGGCCGTACCGAGGAGGCCGAGGAACTGTACGACTCGCTGTGCTCCCGGGCGAGCCCGCTGGGGCTGATGTCGGAACAGATCAACCCGTCCACAGGAGAGTTCATGGGCAACTTCCCCCAGGCGTTCAGCCACATCGGGATCGCCGCCAGCGGCGTGAACCTGGCCCGGGCGAGGGCGGGGGGACGGCGATGATCGAGCGGCTCGCCGTCTTCGGCGCGACCGGGGACCTCACCGCCCGCTACCTGCTGCCGGCGCTGGCCGCGCTGCGGGCCGGCGGCCACCTCGGCGACCGGCTGGTGCTGACCGGCGCGAGCCGGGAGGACTGGTCCACCGAGCGGTACCGGGAGTGGGCCGCCGAGCAGCTCGACCGCCACGGCGAGGACTCCCCGGCCGACGCCAGGGCGGCCGTCACCGCCTCGGCCCGCTACCTGCGGGCCGATGTCACCAGCCCCGAGGACGTCGCCGCGGTGGTCGCCGGGGAGGGGCCCGTCGCCGTCTACCTCGCGCTGCCCCCGGCGCTGTTCCCGGCCGCGGTCTCCGCCCTGCACCGGGCCGGGCTGCCGGCCGGCAGCCGGATCGTGCTGGAGAAGCCGTTCGGAGAGGACCTCGCCGGCGCCGAGGAGCTGAACCGGCTGATCGCCGACCTGGTGCCGGAGCGGGCGGTGTTCCGGGTCGACCACTTCCTCGCCATGACGACCGTCCAGAACGTGCTGGGCAGCCGGCTGGCCAACCGGATGCTGGAGCCGATCTGGAACAGCACCCACATCGCCGAGATCGACATCGTCTGGGACGAGACGCTCGCGCTGGAGGGCCGGGCCGGCTACTACGACCACGTCGGCGCGCTCAAGGACATGATCCAGAACCATCTGCTGCAACTGCTCTGCCTGGTGGCCATGGAACCGCCGATCACCCTCGGCGAGCGCGACCTGCGCGACCGCAAGGTGGACGTGCTGCGCTCCGTCCGGCCGCTGACCGAGAACGACGTGCTGCACCGCACCCGCCGCGCCCGCTACCTGCCGGGGAGGATCGGCGAGCGCGCCGTCCCGGCGTACACCGAGGAGGAGGGCGTCGACCCCGGGCGCCGGACCGAGACCTTCGCCGAGGTGGAACTGGAGCTGAACAGCTGGCGCTGGGCCGGTACGAGGTTCCGGCTGCGCAGCGGCAAGGCCCTCGGGGCGGACCGCAAGGAGGTCGCGGTGCGCTTCCGCCCCGTGCCCCACCTGCCCTTCGGCCACGGCGGCGAGGCCCGGCCCAATGTGCTGCGCTTCGAGCTGGAACCGGAGGGGCTGTCCGTGGACCTGACCGGCATCGGCGTCCGGGCGCACGAGCTGGCCCCGCTGTCGCTGACCGCGGAGCTGGACCCCGCCGAGCTGCCCGCCTACGGCCGGCTGCTGCTCGATGTGCTGACCGGCGACCCGGCGCTGTCCATCCGCGGCGACGAGGCCGAGGAGGCCTGGCGGGTCCTCGAACCGGTGCTGTCCGCGTGGGAGCGGGACGTGGTGCCGTTGGAGGAGTACCCGGCCGGCTCGGAGGGCCCGGCCCCGCGGTACCCGTAGGCGGGCGGCGCGATGGCGGACGGCACCGGGGCGGGCCCCGTAGGCGGGCGGCACGGGCCGTGCGTCGTGGTGATCGGGGTCTCCGGCACCGGAAAGACCACGGTGGCCCGGCTGCTCGCCGAGCGGCTGGCCGTGCCCTTCGCGGACGCGGACGACTTCCACCGGCCGGCCGACATCGCCCGGATGGCGGCCGGGGTCCCGCTCGACGACGCGGCGCGCCGGCCCTGGCTGGAGGCCGTCGGCCGCTGGCTGGGCGAACGCGAGGCGCGGGGCAGCGGCTGCGCGCTCGCCTGCTCCGCGCTGAAGCGGCGCTACCGGGACATCCTGCGCGCGGCCTGCCCTGGCGCCGTCTTCCTGCACCTGACGGCCGGCCACGACCTGCTGGCCGAGCGGATCGGCCGCCGGTCGGGGCACTTCATGCCGCGGTCGCTGCTCGAATCGCAGCTCGCCGTCCTCGAACCGCTGGAACCCGACGAGCGGGGCGCCACCTTGGACGCCGGGCCGCCGCCCGAGGTGGTCGCCGACGCGGCCGCGGACCTGCTGCCGGACCTGCTGTCGGGCCGGTGAGCCTGTCGGCCTGTCGGCCTGTCGGTCCGTCGGTCGTTCAGTCCGTCAGTCCGTCCAGCTCGGTTTCCCAGTCGATCAGGGTGCCCTCGGTGCCCCGGGGGACCAGGGCGAAACTCTCCCGGCGCAGCCAGCGCCGCAGCTGCCGGGACGGCAGGTCGAGGAGCACCGAGCCGTCCTGTCCCTGGAGCATGATCCGCAGCGAGGCGCGGCCGTGGCAGGTGCAGGGCGGCCAGATCCGCACGTCGCCGTGGCCGGCGGGCCGCTGCAGCCCCTCCCAGAGGAGGTCGCGGGAGAACTGCCAGGTGCCCGCCTCGGCGGCGGCGCCGAGGAACTCCAGGGCGACGGCGAACGGGTCGTCGCCGCGGTAGGCGAAGCGCACGGGGACGTCGAGGGACTGCGCCTCGCCGAGCACGATCCGCGCGTCGAGCACGATGTCGGTGCTCGCGGTCTCCGGGCGGGGCCGGGGGCTGGGGAGCGGGTGGGGCGCGGACATGGGTTCTCCTGGGTCGTGGTCGGGGCCGGACGCGGCGCCGATCGGTGCGGGGCGAGGAGGGGCCGTCCGCCGGCCTCACCGGCGGCACGATGCTCTCGCCTCGGGCCCTGGGGGCTGCCGGAGCTGCCGGAGCTGCCGGGAAACAGGGGGGAGGCGGATTCACTCCCAGGTTAGGAGACGGCGTGGGAGCGGGATGTGCCGGTGGTGCACCGCGGCATGACGATCCGCGCACCGTCCGGCCCGCAGGGCCGGGTGGGACGCGGACGTACCGTCCGGTAATCGCAGCGCGGCAGGGCGCTGAGCGGGCATTTTCTCGTTCTGTCGAAGGTTTGAGCCGCCGGATTCGCTTCTTGTACGAATGCGACCGGAGGTTGCCGATGATGAAGAGGTGGATCCAGCGCGCGCTACCCGGCGGCGAGGCGCTGCAGTCGCTGGTGGACGGCCTGGCCGAGGAACTCGGACGGTCCGTCGTCCTCGACGACCCGCTGCTGCGCCTGATGTGCGCCAGCCGTCACTTCGGTGACGAGGACCCGGTACGGGTGCGCACCCTCCTGCAGGGCATCGCGGACGACGAGACCGTCCGCCACGTGCTGTCCCAGGGCGTGATGCGGTGGACCGGACCCGGCTACCTGGAGGGTCGCGACGACCTCGGCCTCAAACCGCGCTACTGCGTACCGATCCTCGAACGCGGCCACCTGCTGGGCATCCTCATGGTCGTGGCGAAGAACGGCGACCTCACCGCGGCCGGGACCGAGGCCATCGCCCGGACCGCCCGGGCCGTGGCCGCCGAGATGTACGCCGAGCGCCTGGCCGCCGACACGGACCAGGAGCAGACCCGTGACCTGGTGAACCGGCTGGTCGGGGCGGACTCCGCGCAGCGCGGCGCCGCACGCCGACGCCTGCTGGACGACGGCCTGCTGCCCGCCGGCCCGCACGTGGTGGTGACCGTCGTGGCCGTCTCCGGCCTGCGCGGGCCCGCGGGCCGGGTCGAGGCGGCGCTGCGCGGCGCCCTGGAGCCGTTCCGTCAGACCCGCACGGCCCACGGCCTGTCGGCGGTCGACCAGGACCGGGCGGTCCTGGTCCAGGTCTTCGACCGCGAGCCCGCCGAGGAGGACCTGGAGCTGCAGGCCCGCGGCATCGTCCGCTCCCTGGGGACCTTCCTGGACCGGGGCGCGACCACCCTGGTGGGTGTGGGCGGACGCCGGGCCGAGCTCACGGACGCCTGGATCTCCCACGACCAGGCCCGGGTGGCGCTGCGCGCCGCCCGCCGGATGCCCCGGCTCGGCGGCATCGGGGACTGGGAGCGGCTTGGGGAGTACGCCGTGCTCCTCCAGCTGCCCGACGACGCGCTCAACGACTCCCTCGTCCCCGAGCCGCTGCGCCGGCTGCTGGACGGCGGCGGCAACGCCCGTCTGGAGGAGACCCTGCGCTGCTTCCTGGAGAACGCCGGCTCGGTGCCGAGGACGGCGGAGATCCTGGAGGTCCACCGCACCTCCCTCTACTACCGCCTGCGGCAGATCCAGGAGATGACCGGCGTGGACCTCGACGACGGCGCGCACCGCCTCGCCCTGCACCTGGGGCTGCGTCTGTGGGACCTGGTCCGCGCTCCGGCCGAGCAACCGGCCTGACCTGCGGTGACGCCCTCGGCGGCGGCCGGGTTTCGACAGATCGAGGACGCCCGGTTGCTACAGAGTGATGAAGCTTCGTCGGGCAATCCCTACGTCGGTCGGTGGTCCGCGGGGCGGGCGGGCGACAAGAATCGTCACGACGGGCTGCCACTCACCCCTCCCGCCCGGTGACCTGCCGGGACCGGACCCATCGGACCACCCCGCCGACCCGAACGGACGACCCGAACGGCCGACCCGAACGGATGCGAAAGAGCACCACGGTTCAACGCCGTCGTGGACGCGGTCCTCTCCTGACGCAGCATGCCCCTCCGCTCTTCCGAGCGTCCTCTTCTGAACGATACGAACCGGTCGGAGCTTCCCGTGATCCAGTCGGGTCCCTCGCCCATGCCCGAAGCCGCGCCCCACCAGCCCCACCAGGCCGCCCTGACCGCCCCCGACGGCGGCGCGGGCTGCATCGACGTCCTCGCGCCGCCGCCCGGCGCCGACCCCGAGGACTGCCTGTACGTCGCCCTGCACCTGCAGGGCGCGGCCTCCGTGTGCCGCGACGGCGCCGGCACCGTCCTGGAACCCGGCGACCTGCTGATCGGCACCACCCCGCACCCGGCGGGCCTGCTCGCCGACGCCGGGTGCCGGATGGTCCACTTCCGCGTCCCCTGCTTCCACCTCGGCGTCCGGCACGGCGACGTACGGCGCACCGGCGGCCTGCTCGCCCGCGGGGACGAGGGCATCGGCTCGCTCGCCTCCCAGTTCCTGCGCACCCTCGCCGCCCAGCCCCCGATCCACCGCACCCGGCCCGGCAACCACCTCGCGCGCAGCGTCTCCGACATCGTCGCCGTCCTGGTGGCCGAACTGCTGGAGCAGGTCGACCCCGAGCACCCGACCGCCGCGGCCGGGATCCTGGCACGGATCCGCGACCACATCGAGGAGAACCTCGCCGACCCGGAGCTCTCGCCCGCGTCGATCGCCCGCTCGCAGCACATCTCGGTGCGCTACCTGCACAAGCTGTTCCAGCAGGACGGCACCACCGTCGGCCAGTGGGTGCGCGGCCGGCGGCTGGAGGCCTGCCGCCGGGACCTGGAACGGCCCACCCGCCGGCAGAGCAGCGTCGCCGCCGTCGCGCACCGCTGGGGATTCGTCAGCCACTCCCACTTCAGCCGCGCGTTCCGCGAGGCCTACGGGGTCCCGCCGCGCGAGTGGCCGACCTACGCCGCGCACGCCGACGCCCGGCAGCGGGCCTCCTGATCCCCCTTCCCCCACCGGCCCGCCGTCCTCGGCGGGCCCCGTTCGCCGTTGTGTCCGGCGTAGCAGGCCGTCGTGCCCGGCGCCCGCACGCGGCTGCGCCCGGCCCCCGTTGTGCACGGGAGCCGGGCGCGGACGGTTCGGCCTTGCCGACTGCTTCGCCTACTTCGCCAGGAACGCCAGCAGTGCGGCGTTGACCTCCTCGGCGTGGGTCCAGAGCAGGCCGTGCGGCGCGCCCTCGATCTCCACGTAGTCGGCGGAGGGCAGCGCCTCGTGGAACCGGCGCGCGGTGTTCTCGATCGGCAGCGTGCGGTCGCCGGTGCCGTGCAGGATCAGCGCGGGCACGTCGATGCGGGCGACGTCGGCGCGGAAGTCGGTGTACCAGGTGGCCGGCGCGGCCGAGGCGGCGAAGGCGCCGCCGCTCGCCGCGACGTTCCAGCTGTTGCGGACGGCCTCCTCGCTGATCCGGGTGCCGAGGTTCTCGTCCAGGTTGTAGAAGTCGTTGAAGAAGCCGGTGTAGAAGGCGAACCGGTCGGCCTTCACGGCGGCGACGACGCCGTCGAAGAACTCCTTCGGGGCGGCGCCGTCCGGGTTCTCGTCGGTCTTCAGCAGCCAGGGCTCCAGCGAGGCGAGGAAGGCGACCTTGGCGATCCGCTCGGTGCCGTACTTCGCCACGTAGCGGGCGGTCTCGCCGGTGCCCATCGAGAAGCCGACCAGCACGGCGTCCCGGACGTCCAGGGTCTCCAGGACGGTGTTCAGGTCGGCGGTGAAGGTGTCGTAGTCGTAGCCGGTCGTCGGCTGCGAGGAACGGCCGAAGCCGCGGCGGTCGTAGGTGATGACCCGGTAGCCGGCGTCGAGCAGGGCGGCGCTCTGCCGTTCCCAGGAGGCCCCGTTCAGCGGGAAGCCGTGGATCAGGACGACCGGCTGCCCGGTGCCGTGGTCCTCGTAGTGGAGCTCGATCGGGGCGGTGTTCTCCTGGCCGACGGTGATGAACGGCATGGTGGGTGTTTCCTTCCGGAGGGGCGTGCGGGGCTGTCGGGGATCGGGCCCCTGCCGCACCGCTGCGGCAGGGGCCCGCGTCACGCGGCGGCGGGGGAGGGTCAGCCCGCGGCGTGCGGGTCGATCATCGACTGGGCGTAGACCAGGCCCAGGCCGTAGGCGCCACCGTGCTCCTTGACCAGCTCGGTGACCGGGACGTAGGTCTCGCCGCGGGCCCAGTCGCGCTGGAGCTCCAGCAGCACCTGGATCCAGGTGACGGGCACGGCGCCGGCGGCGGTCATCCGCTGCAGGGCGTGCTCGTGGGCGAGCGGGCTGACGCCACCGGAGGCGTCGGCGACGACGTACACCTCGTAGCCCTGCTCCAGCGCGGAGAGGGCCGGCAGGACCAGGCAGACCTCGGTCCACAGGCCCGACAGGATGATCTTCTTGCGGCCGGTCGCCTTGACCGCCTCGACCAGGGCCTCGTCCTCCCAGGCGTTCATCGTGGTGCGGTCGATGACCTCCTGGTCCGGGAAGACCGCGCGCAGCTGCGGGAGGATCGGGCCGGAGAAGGACTCGGCGGCGACGGTGGAGAGCACGGTCGGCACGTCGAAGACCTTGGCGGCCTTCGCCAGGCCGACGGTGGCGTTGATGACGGCGGTGCGGTCGCCGCTGCCGGTGCCGAAGAACATCTGCGGCTGGTGGTCGACGAACAGCATCATCGAGTTGTCGGGGGTGAGCAGGTCCGGGCTCGGGGCGGCGTGGACCGAAGCGATGTCAACCATGGTTGTTTTCCTTATGAGCACAGGGAAATGACGTTGCATCAGGCGCCGTCCGGTTGCCCGGGGCGCTTACGGGAGCGACGTTAATCCGGGCGGGCGGGCCGGTCTGCCCGCTCTGCGTCCGGCCGTTGTCCCGACAGCGCACGCCCGTCCCGGGGCGGAAAATCCCGCGTGCCACGGATGGTTCGTCCGTACGCTGTCCCGAATGGAGATCCGCATCGCCTCTGACGAGGACTGGCCGAGCATCTACCCCTTCTACGCCGCGATCATGGCCGAGGGCCGGACGTACGCCTTCCCCGAGCGGCAGACCCTCGACGAGGCCAGGCCCTGGTGGATGGAGCAGCCTCCGGGCCGCACCGTGGTGGCCGTGCTCGACGGGCGGATCGTCGGCTCGGCGAAGATGGGCCCCAACAAACCGGGCCGCGGCGCGCACATCGGCACCGCGTCCTTCCTGGTCGACCCCGCTTTCCAGGGGAGGGGCATCGGCCGCGCGCTCGGCGAGTACGTCGTCGAGTGGCACCGCGAGCAGGGCTTCCGGGGCATTCAGTTCAACGCCGTCGTGGAGACCAACGAGTCGGCGGTACACCTCTGGAAGTCCCTGGGCTTCGAGGTGGTCGGCACCGCCCCGGGCGTCTTCGACCACCCCGAGCACGGCTACGTCGGACAGCACGTGATGTTCCGCCGCCTCTGAGTTCCGCCGCCGCCGAGCCCGCATGTGCGGGAACATGGTGCCGGCGGGTCGTGTTCTCCGGAGGGGCGGCGGGTGGCGGGGCAGGGGTTATCACGGCAGGAACTGATCCGGCGCCAGCGCCGGAACGGGTTCGTCGGGCGACGCGGGGAACTGGCGTCCTTCCGGGACGCGTTGCAGCGGCCGTCGGAGGAGCTGACCCAGTTCCTCTTCCACATCCGGGGCCCGGGCGGCGTGGGGAAGTCCACGCTCGTACGGCAGTTGGAGAGCGCCGCGCACGAGGCCCGGGCCGTCACCGCCTACGTCGACGAGTCCGTGACCGGCGTCGTCGAGGCGATGACGGCCATCGGCGCCCAGTTCGCCCAGCAGGGCACGCCCCTGAAGCGGTTCGACAGGCTGCTGGCCACCTACCAGCAGCGCCGCCACGAGGCCGACGCCGGAGCTGCCGCGGGCCAGGGGCCGTCCGGTCCCTCACCGTCGACCGCGATCGTCTCCCGGGTCGGCCTGGTCGGGATGGGCATGATCCCCGGTGTCGGCGCGTTCACCGGCGCACTCGACCCCAACCAGGTCGCGGCCGGGGCGGAGCAGTTGCGGGGGATGCTCAGCGCCCGCCTCCGCAGTTACGACGACGTGCAGTTGGTGCTCTCCCCGCTCCAGGTGCTCACGCCCGTCTTCCTCCAGGACCTCGCCGAGGCCGCGTCGCGCCGACCGTGGGTGGTGCTCTTCTTCGACACCTACGAGCGCACCGGCCCACTGCTCGACGACTGGTTGCGCGATGTCCTGGTCAGCGAGCGGTACGGCGAACTGCCCGCGAACGTCCTGGTGGTCACGGCGGGCCAGGCCCGGCTGGACCCGAAGTACTGGAGCGACTGGCACGACCTGGTCGTCGACCTGCCGCTGGAGCCGTTCACCGACGCCGAGGCACGCCAGCTCCTCGCGGCGAAGAACGTGACGGACGAGCGCACCATCGAGGTGATCCTGCACCTGTCCGGGCGGCTGCCGCTGCTGGTCTCCACCCTGGCGGAGGCGCGGCCGGTGGACGCGGCGGATGTCGGCGACCCGAGCGGCACGGCCGTCGAGCGGTTCCTGAAGTGGGAGACCGAACCGGCCCGCCGTGCTGCGGCCCTGGCCTGCGCACTTCCGCAGGAACTCGACGAGGACGTCTTCTGCGCGGCCGTGGACGACCCGGAGGCCAGGGAACTGTACGGCTGGCTGCGGTCGATGCCGTTCGTCATCGACCGCGCCGGCCGCTGCCACTACCACGAGGTCGTCCGCACGGCGATGCTGCGCCTGCAACGCCAGCAGTCACCCTCCCGGTGGCAGGAACAGCACACCCGTCTCGCGGACACCTTCCGGGAGTGGCGGCCCCGGCTCGACGACGGCACGAGGCCCTGGGTGAACGAACGCTGGCGTGCCTTCCGGTTGCAGGAGACCTACCACCGCCTGTGTGCCGACCCCGGCAAGGCCCTCCCGCACGTCCTGTACGACCTCCTGTACGTTCAGGACTACGATCCCGCCGCCCTCCGTCGCTGGGCCCAGATGCTGACCCGGGCGGGCCGGGACGCCGACGTGCGCGAAGTGCGGGAATGGGCAGAGCACTTGCTGGCCGCCCTCGACGCTCCACAGCCGGGCGTCGCGGCCATGACCCTGCTGCTGTCCCGTGCCACTCTGGATCAGGCGGACCGGGCCTACGCGTACCGGCTACGGGCTTGGGAACATATCGACGCCGAGGAGTACGACCGGGCGGTGGCCGACTTCATGGAGGCGCTCGCGCTCGAACCGGAGTCGGCTCGTGCCTTCCACGGCCGAGGCTACGCGTACTACCTGACCGGCCGCTTCGAGGAAGCGCTCGCCGACTTCGACCGCGGCATCGAGAACGGCCTTCGCGATGCTTGGGTGCTGTTCAGACGGGGCCATACGTACCGCTCGCTGGGGCGGTATGCGGAGGCGCTTGCCGACTTCGACGACGCTGTTCAGATCGCGCCTGGTGTAGCCGGGGCGCTTGCCGGTCGTGGCGAGGTGTACCGCCTGTCGGGAAGGCATGCGGAGGCGTTGGCCGACTTCGACCGTGTGGTGGACATCAACCCGGAAGCCGCCTGGGCGCTGGCCAGACGGGGCCAGACGTACCGCTCGCTGGGGCGGTGTGCGGAGGCGCTGGCCGACTTCGACCGAGCGATCGAGCTTGAGCCCGACCGTGTGTGGATGATCGTCGAACGGGGCCTGGCCCTTGAGTCGACCGGCCGCTACGTGGAGGCAACGGTCGACTTCGGCCGTGCCGTCGAGCTCAGGCCCGGTCGGGCGGTCGACTTCCGACGTCGTGGTCAGGCATACCGACTGTTGGGACGGTACGAAGACGCTTTGGCCGACTTCGGCCGCGCGCTCCACATCGCCCCGGACAACTGCTGGACCCTGGCCGGGCGTGGCTTGATCTACCGGCTGATGGGCCGGTGCGAGGAGGCCTCGGCGGACCTCGACGGTGCGCTCGACGTCGGCCCCGACAACTGCTGGTTCCACTACGAGAAGGCGGTCGTGCTGCACGCCCTCGGCGATCCGGAACGGGACGGACACCTGGCAAGGGTCGTTGAACTGGTCAGGGCCGCGCTGTCCGAGGAAACGCCCGCCGAGATCGCGGATCTCGGAAACCTCGTCCTCGCCTACTCGGCGATGCTGCAGCGGGAAGAAGCCGAGCGTGCGCTCGACGACTTCTTGAGTCTCGGGCCGCCCGCCGGCCGGATCGGCGAGCTGATGATTGCCCTCGCCACCCAGGTGCGCGTGATTCCGGAGGCCGGTGGCAACGTCGCGCTGCTCCGCCGCCGGCTGGAGGACGCCCTCCCCGAATCCACGCCGCCCGCCCTCCGGGAACTGCTGCGACGGGACCGCGGCTGACCCGGCCGAGCCGCGAGCGGTGAGGCCGCCCCTCGCTCCGCCGAGCGAGGGGCGACCTCGGTTCCGGTGGGCCGGGTCAGCAGTTCACGACGGTCGAGATGGTCGAGGTCGACGGCCACCAGCCGGGCTGGTTCACGGTGAACTGGGCGGTCACCGTGGTGCCGCAGGGCACGGTGCCGGTGACGCCGCCGACCTCGGCTCCGCCGACCGGGATCACAACGGTCGGGTTGACGGTGGCGAACGGCGGGCTGGTGATGCCGGCGGTGCTCAGCTGGAACGAGACCTGCTGGTCCTGCCAGGTCGGGTCGGTGGTGACGCGGCCGAACGCGTACACGTGGTTTCCGTTGGTGTTGATACAGGCCCTGACGGTGACCAAGTTCGGCGCACCCGGGGTTCCGCACACGGTGGTGCCCACCGTGCCGGCGGAGGCGGTCTGGACACCGGTCAGTGCAGCCAGGGCGGCGGTACCGGCGAGAACGGCGGCAATGCGCTTCATGGGGTTCCTCCTTCGTTGGGTGTTCCCGGTGGACACCGGGAACACATGTGACATGTCACATCGCTCTCATTGGATTGTGACAGGCCACTACGAAGGGGGATAGTCGCCCGTCCTGTCAGCAACCGGCCACTTGCTGACGGATCCGGCGGTCATGTCACCCGGCCTCGCCACCCTGCGGGAGTGCCGTACGAACTCGCCGCCGTCCTAGGAGGTTTCGACCTGCTCAGGAGTCTGGCTTCCGCGCATCGGAGAGCAGATGTCGCCCCGCTCCGACAGCGCATAGGGCTGGTGCTCGTCACCGGCCAGGAGGCGCCGGGCCCGAAGGGGCTGCTGTTCCAGCAGGACTTGAGCCGCTGGTCCCGGGGCAGGCCGATCGCCTCCGTGGAGGTGAACTTCCACGGAGGGGACGGCTATCGGACCGCTGCCGGGTGGAGAACCGGTGCGAAGGTGTGGGGGGTCCGGTCCGTCATGCTCCGCCCCGTCATCACCACCAGCCCACCCACCGTCCTCATCGACCGAGGAGCCCGAGCATGCCTGCTCGGACTCCTCGGCACCGACGAAACCCGCCCCCGCCGGCAGGAAGCCTGGAACCCCATGTGCGAGGTCACCGGTCAGCGGACGGCGGCCGCACCGTCCGTACTGCCCGCACCGGCCTCGGCGGCCTCGGCGGCGTCCAGCCGTGCGGCGATGTCGCGGGCGTCCTCGAACGTGGTGGGCGCGGCGCGCAGGCCGAGCTCGTCGTGGAGCGCACTGGCGATCTTGGACAGCCCACGCTTGAGGTGGCTCGCCGGGATAGAGGGTTCGGCGGGGCGGTGGGTGCGGAGGACCTCGGCGTCGGCGCGCAACTGCTCCAGGGTGAACCGGCCCCGATTGGTCCACCACGGTACGTCGGAGGTGACCTGGTAGGCCCAGTGCCGGCGGCAGGCCTCTTCGAGGAGGTCGCGCACGGCTTCGACACGCTTACGGCTGAGCCCGCCCGTGGTGTAGCGGAACTGGTCGCGGTTGAGGTTGAGCAGCTTCCGGTCCTCGCCGGTCACCTGGAGCCCGGACAGCTGGTGGAGCGAGGCGGCGCTCTCGTCCGGGGCCCGCCGGGTGAGCCGGTAGCGGCCGGACTTGATGGTCAGGATGTGCTCGCCGTGCTCCTCCAGGAAGGGCAGCCAGCGCAGGGAGCGGTTGATCGGCTCACCGGGCACGCCGACGATGATGAAGACGTGGACCTGGATTCCGGCGTCGTGCAGGTTCCGGAGAATGCGCCCGTAATTCGCCGGGTGGTTCCAGGGTTTCGCTTCCTGGCGCAGGGTGTCCGGATCGAGCGATTCCAGGCCGAGTTGTACGGCGCTGCATCCGGCCTCGGCCAGTGCCCGGCAGGTCTCCGGCTTCAGCAATTGATCACTCGCGGTCAGATAGCACTGCCAGGTGGCCCGGTGCCCGATGCGCGCGAGTTCCCGTCCGATTCTGAGCTGCCTGGGGATGGTGAGGTATTCGTCGACGAAATCGACGCGTTCGACGCCGAGCGCGGCGATGTGCTCGGCGACGCGGCGTTCGGACATCACCCGGGGTTTGTGCAGGAAGCTGTCGCTGCCGGCCGCTATCGAGCAGAACCCGCAGCGCATGGGGCAGTTGGACATCGTGTAGAGGGGCGGCACGAAGTCGGGGCTCCACTGCCGGATGCCACGGTCGAACACCGGGGTGGGCAGCGCCTCGTAGTCGACGGGGGCGGGGGTGCGCGGATTGACGCGCACGGTGTCCCCGTCGCGCCACACCACGCCCGGTACGGTGGCCGGCTCGGCCCCTTCGACCAGCGCGACCACGGGTCGGAAGCCCTCGGCGTAGACGATCGCGTCCCAGTGGTCGAACAGGGCGACGAACGCGGGGTCGTGGTAGGCGTCCATGGTGCGGGCCCAGTAGTTCCCGCCCAGGAACAGCCGTACGTGCGGCAGCCGCTCCCGGACGAGGCTCGCGAGCACGCAGGCGCTCACCAGCTGCCGCTCGTCGGCGACGCTGATGCCGACGACGTCCGCGCCCGCGGCGTGGATGCGGGCCAGCTCCGTCCCGGCGAAGTAGTCGTGGAAGACGTGCTCCTCGCGGTGGTCGAGCACCCACCGCAGTTCGCCGACGTCGCCCTTGAAGTACCGCGAGTCGCACTTCACGTTGTTGCGCTCGACCCCGAAGTCCTCGAACGCCGAGGCCGTGCTCGCCGAGACCTCCTCGAACAGCCGGCGGGCGTCGTGGCGCCGCAGGATCGAGGCGTCGGGATCGCGGACGGTGCGCAGGGCCTCGTCGACCGGGTCGCCGCCGTGCCGCCGCAGGACGTGTTCGACGGCCTCGACGTAGCCGTAGTGCTGGACGACGTGGTGGCCGCGCTCTTCGAGGATCGCGGTGAGGTAGGCAATTCCCATGGGCAGGTGCCAGATGCTGGAGGCCGGTGGATAACTCAAGAAAACCGAGCGCTGGTCAGGCACTGGATCTTCCCCCTGTCGGGCAAAGGGAGCCAACTGGCCCGAGGGTACGTCGGTATTCCGGTCGGGACAAGGGTGGCCGCCGGGCGGCGGCCGAATTATTGAAAGGGATCTTTCGATCGGGAATTGATCTCCGGGGCGATTGTTTCCGGCCATCCGTCATTGATCTCCGACGCGTTCTTCACGCGCCGCCGGACGGCTGTTAGCGTTGTTCCTGTCGGAGTTCGACAAGCCGGGGTGGCGGAAGTGGCAGACGCGCTCGACCTCACGGTCGGGTGTCCCCCAGGGGGCGTGAAGGTTCGAGGCCTTCCCCCGGCACCGAACGGTCGGACCGAGTGGTCGGGACCGCGCAGTCAGACGCGGAAGTGCGCGACATAGCGGCGCGGATCACGCCGTAGGTCCGTTTCCCAGCGGTGGGCGCACTGCTCGGCGAAGGTCCTCCCGGTGTGCAGCACCTCGTCCAACGGGTCGAGGTAGGAGGGCGTCTCGGGGCGCTCCAGGCCGGCGGCGGCCCGGGCCCGCAGCCCCTCCCGGGCCAGCCGGACGAGCTCGCCCGCGAGTTCGTGCACGCGGTCGCCGCCGAGCATCGTGCGCAGCCCCTCGGTCGGGAAGTCCTCCTCCGCCGCCTGCAACTGTCCCGCGCTGTAGTGCCTCAGCAGCTCCCAGGCCGCGTCCCGGGACGGGGCGTGGTAGCTGAGCCCCGTCCACAGCGCGGGCACGACCTGGAGGTTCTGGTAGGCGGGGCCGTCGGCCGCGCGCAGTTCCAGGGTGCGGCGGACCCTGACATGCGTCCAGATCTGCGCCAGATGGGCGGTCCAGTGGCTGAACAGCGGCCGGGCGCCGTCGGCGAACCCGTCCCGGAGGAGCGAGGCGAACGGCCGGTCGGGCGGCGCGGGCCGGAGCCCGCCCGTCCGGTCCTGGTAGTAGACCATCGGGATGCTCAGCGCCCAGTCGACGACGTCGTCGATGCCCACATCCCCGCGCAGGGCCGGCCGTACCAGACCGGAGCGCTGCGGATCCGTCAGCAGCCAGTCCCGGCAGCGGTGCGAGAGCAGCCCGTCGAGCCGGCCCCCGTACAGCGGTGAATTGACGAGCAGCGCGGCGATCACCGGCGACGCGGCTGCCTGCATCCGCAGCTTCCGGGTGAAGTCGTCCTCGGAGAGGTAGTCGAGGTTCACCTGCGTGCACGTCGACAGCGGCAGGAGTCGCACTCCGCCGTTGCCTGCCCCGTCGAAGCTCTCGAAGTGCCCGCGCAGGATCGGGCCACGACTCAGGGGTACCCAGGGGACGGTCTCGATCCGGTCGAACGGCAGGTACGCGCCGGGCAGGAGTGCGAGGTCGAAACGCCGGAGGAGCTCCGCCAGCCGGACGAGAGTGAGCCGTACGTCGTCCACCGCCGTGGCCAGATCGGCCGCCGGCGGGCCCGAGTACTCCAGCTGGCCGCCGTGTTCGAGCCCGATCAGGCCCCCGTCGGCCAGCTCGACCCCGACCGGTTCCCCCGCGTCGAACAGCGCCTTGCCGTCCCACTCCGCGAGCACGGCCTCAAGGACGGCCCGCATCCCGTTCCGCCCCGGGTAGGGAGTGGCGAGCCCGGTCCGCGGGTCGACCACGCCGCACTCGATCTCCAGCCCGATCCGCTCGGACGCCGTCGCCGGCGCTTCCAGCGGCGATCGGAGCTCGTCCCGACCCAGCCCAGCCGTATCCATCCGCCCAGCCTCCTCGCATCCGAACAGCCGCACGGCCGCACAGCCGCGCGCTCGACGTCAGCGATCAGTGAACCCCGACTCCCGGAGCGCGCCCGGTAGGCATCGCTCCGACGGCGGACGGGTACGCCCGACCGGACCTTCGCGGTGGCCCTCGCTCCGCAGAGCGAGGGCCACCGTCGTGTCAGCCGGCGTGGTGGTCGAACGTTCCTGCCTTGGTGTCACGGAGGAGCGCGGCGAACCTGGCAGGGGTGGTGCGGACGATGACGTTGCCGTCGTCGGACTCGCGGAGTTCGATCACCTCGTCCGTGGCGCGCACCTCGATGCACTCGTCGTTTGCGCCGGAGTAGCTGGACTTCTGCCAAGCAGAGCTACGCATTCTTGCTTTCCACTTCCTTCTTGATGGACTCGATGAAGCCCCGGGAGTCCTCCTTCGAGAGAGCACGCGAGTCGAATCGAGCGATCAGAGAACGGAACTTTGTCGTGTGGGACGGGGCATCGAAGATTCGAATGCCGAGGCCCGTGTCCATCTGTGCGGTGTCCAGCTCGGGGATCGGCCCGTCGGCGTAGGTGAAGTTCTCGTTGGAGCTCGGCATGGCGTCCACGTCGAACGTGATCACTCGAATCGAGATGGTCGGCTGTTTGGAGTCCTCGACGAGGGCGTCGAGCTGCTCGGCGAGGACGGCAGGACCGCTGAACTTCATGCGTAGCGCCGCTTCATGGATGAATGCGGAGTACGGCGTCCTACCGGATCGGACGACGCGCTGTCGCTGCATGCGGAAAGCTGTCCTGAGGTCGACTTCGTGGCGTGGCAGTGGCGGGAAGGTCTCGGCGAAGACCGCAGCGGCGTAGCGGCCGGTCTGGAGCAGGCCGGGAACGAAGGCCATCGTGAAGGTGGTGAGCCGTCGAGCGTGGCTCTCGAACTCCGCGACATCGACGAAGTCCGTCGTGAGGACTCCCCGGTACTCCTCCCACCAGCCGGGCTTCTCCCGCTCCGTGATGATGCTCGCGAGGGCCTCGATCAAGGGCTCGTTGGCGCACATGCACGCCGACGCGACGGTGCGCAGGCGCTCCACGCTGATGCCGATCTTCCCCGCTTCCATCTGCGTCACCTGCGCCGGGTTCATGCCGACGGCACGACCGAGCTCACTGCCGCCGAGGCCGGCCTGCTCGCGCATTCTTCGTAGCTCTGCACCGAGCCGTCGCTGACGGAGGGTTGGGTTCGTGCGAGCCATTGGATCCTTCCAGGACAGGAGTGGTCCCAGTCTGCCGCGCTGGTCGAGGCGCGGTCCATTTTGGGCCCTCAATGCCACGTTAGAGGGAATATCAAGCAGCCATGGAAAATTTCACATGCGTCTGCGTTATGGTCTGTGCCATGCCGATCCGACGGGTCGTCAGTAACGCCTGTCTTCAGGGGCAGTAGGCGCCTCCTGCCCTCCCGCACCGCAGAGCAGCCACACGTGGCAATCACCAGCCCCGCCCTGGCCTGGCTCACGGCGACGTTCCGTCGACCGATCGACGACGAACCCCACTGCACAACCCCACCCGGAGGTTCCCTCATGCGTGCCTTCAACCCGCCCGACTGCTCCATCGCCCGCGCCGAACTCCGCGCGATCCTCAGCTCCGCCGGCTGGCCGCCGGACGTCATCGCCGACGCCGAACTCGCCTTCCACGAGCTGTACATCAACGCCTGGCAGCACGCGGGCTCGCCGGCGCCGTCCGTCCTGGTCTCCCTCCAGCCCGCCAAGCTCCGCGTCGCCGTCTGCGACGACTGCCCCGACCTGCCGCCCGAGCCCGGCACCCCGGCCGACCCCTACTCCCTTTCCGGGCGCGGCCTCCACCTCGTCCGCGCCCTCACCCACCGCTTCGGCGCCACCGCCACCAAGACCGGCAAGGTCACCTGGTTCGAGCTGGACGCCGCCGCGTGAGCGCCCCCATCGCCCCCGACGACACGTACCTCCGCACCTACACCGAGCCCGAGGTCACCGCCCTCCTCGCCGAACTCCACGAGCGCGGCGCGCCCCTGGGCATCCAGTGGGACTCCGCCGCCGTCAACGGCCTGTCCACCGACGGCCGCCTCCTCGTCGACTTCGGCGACACCTCCGTCGCCACCCTCCTCAACCTCCTCCACGTCCTCCGGGAGTGGGGTGACCGGCCGTGGGAGTCGTGATCCCCCTCGTCACCGGGTCGGTGTACGCGGAGCGGACCACCGTCGCCTACCTCACCACCGAGGCCGTCCCGGATGCGGCGGTGCAGCTCCGGGCGGCCGTCGACCTCGACATCCACGTCGGCCCGGGCGAGGAGCTCGCCCTCGCCCTCACCCACGACCAGGCCGAGGAACTGCTCCACGGCCTCGCCGCCCGCCTCGGCCACCGGGTCATCGGGGCCGGTCGATGAGTCTCACCGGCGCCGGCCTCCTGGTCGGCGCCGCCCTCACGGTCCTGCTCGCCCTCGCCTTCGCCACCGTCTTCCTCGGCGTCATCGCGACCCTGCGAATCTCCCGCTTCGACAACCACCCACCCCACCCCGACCACGATCCCGACCACCGCGACCCCACCCGGGACATACCCACCTGACCACCCTGACCGCCGACCGCCGAGCCGATCCCCTCCTTGGGCCCGGCGGCACGGCAACCGTCCTCAGACCCGCCGCGCGGGATCCACCACAGCCGCGTGGGCGAACCACTCCAGCACCGCGCCGACCTCCTCGCCGTGCTCGGCGAACACCTGGAGCGGGAAGGACGGGCGCAGCTCCAGCTTCGCCTCCGCCAGCTCGATGCCCTCGATCTCGTTGAGCCGCCGCAGCAGCTCCCGCCGCACTTCGGCGTCGTCGAACGGACTGCGGTCCTTCAGGTACTGGAAGACGACCTCCGCCGTCCCCGACACCGGGTAGAGCGCGAGCGGCCACAGCAGGTGCTCCCGGTCGGTGCGGCCGGTGTCGAGCATCGGGAAGCAGCTGGTCTCGTCGGAGCGTCCGTACTCCAGGTGACCGCCCTGCCGACGCCAGAACCGCAGTGCCGCCAGCACCCCGGCCGTCACCGCTTCGCTCTGGTTCCCGGCCAGTTGGGACCGGAAGCGTTCGGTGGCCGCGGCGTTCTCGGTGTCGTGCGGCAGGTCGTTCAGGCTGTCGGCCGGGATCTCGCGGCCGAGCAGGGTGGCGAGCTCGGGCGCGGTCAGCCGGTGCGCACGGTGCGCCCGGCCGGCCTCGTCGAACGGCACGCCCTCCTGCTCCAGCAGCTCCTGCGGAGTGTCCGTGCGGCCGTCGAGCCAGCGGAAGCCGGGGGAGACCCGGCCGTCCGAGTTCAGGACCCGGTACGCGCCGAGAACGTCCGGCCTGGTGGCCAGGTGATTGCCCACGCCGACCGCGTGCAGGCCGACCAGCTCGGCGACATCGCCGTAGGAGGTCCAGGTGCCGCTGGGCATCGCGATCAGCGCCGATCGCAGCTCCGCCCAGCCCGGCCAATCGTCCCCGACCGCCTTGACCGCCCCGAGCGGCGCGGGCCACAGCGCGCACGCCCGCTCGGCGAGCCGGTCGGCACGGGAGAGGATCTCCGCCCGGCCCCAGCGGTCGGCGACGGCGATCTCCTGGTTCATCCGCAGCGCGCTCGAATCGAGGATCTGCTGTTTGCGCTGGAAGGGGTGGTTGGAGAGCTTGGAGTTCTCGCCCGAGAGCGTCAGGTTGCCGAGGGTGTGCACCAGCAGGTCGTGCAGCTCCTTCGGGCTCTGGCCGTCCTCCGTCTCCTCCGCGAGCAGGTCCAACCAGGCCTGGGGCGGGCGCTGCGGCAGCACGTGCTCCACCGTCAGCTTCGCCTTCGCGAAGTCCACCGGCTCGCTTGCCGCGTGGCTCTCCTCCAGCCGCCGCAGCACGTGGAAGCGCTGGGCCGACCGCCCGCTCCAGTAGAAGGGCTTGGAGCGGACCGCCTCCCGGAGGTCCTCGTCGGAGGGCCACCGGCGGCGGCGGCCAGAGAGCAGCCGGTGCACGGCCTCGGCGGGGGAGCGGTCCGGCTCCAGCTCCTTGGGCGCCTCCATGAAGATCCGGTTCAGGTTGTTCGTCGGGACCTGGCAGATCATTCGGCGGACCAGGTACGACTCGACGTACCCGAGCGCCTCCGAGGCCTCCGCCGCCGTTGCCCGCCCTGCGTCGACCAGGTCGAGCAGGTGGAGCGCGAGCGGGTAGTGCGTCTGCCCGCCCCACGCCCCCAGGCGCTCCAACACGCTCCGCAGCGCGCCCGAGCTCTCCCGTCCGGGCTCCAGGATCCGCAGCAGTCGCCCACCGCGCTCGGCGAGCAGCGCGATCTCCTGCTGCAGCGCCTCCTCGTCGTCCTTGATGGGGTGCAGCCGCTTCTGCTGCTCGCGGTAGATCTCGCTCTGCTTGGCCTTGCTGTGCCCGCGCACCACCAGGTCGAGCCAGACCAGGAGTTCGAGGTTCCTCGGACCGAGCTCCCGCTGCATCGGCAACCACAGCTCCCGGTACACCAGCTCACCGCGCTTGGGCAACAGGCTGAACACGTAGTTGCGCAGCAGGTCGCTCTGGCTGAGGCCGACACCGGTGTTGTTGATCGACTCGAAGATCCGGTACACGTTGTCGCCGGCCTGGGCGGTGATCTCCACGATCGAGAGCAGGTCCTTGAGGACAGTCTCGGCCGCCAGGGCCCACTCGGCGCCGTGCTCCTCCGCCTCCTGGGCGAAGGACCCGAGGAAGAACCGGTACGCCTGGCCGATGTTGTCCGGTCCCCCCGCCTTCGGAGAGGACTCCACGCACGCGGTGTAGGCATCCCGGTCGGCCTGGGTGGGCAGCAGACGGTAGCGGTCGGGACCGTCCGGGGCGAACTCGTTGATCAGGATCTGCCGGTGGACCCGATCGGCGGCCTTCTCCTCGCCCGTCCCCTTGAAGTGGTCCCGCAGTGCGGCGAACGCGAGCATCAGCGTGGTGAGCCGCTGCTGGCCGTCGACCACCAGCCAGCGCTGCACCCCGCCGGCCTGGAGGTGCCCGGGCGCGAGGACCACGGACCCGAGGAAGTGCGGAGCGGGCACACTGCCCTCGGTGTGCTGCTCCACCAGCTCGCAGACGTCGTCCCACAGCTGCTGAAAGTGCTCACGCTCCCAGCTGTACGTCCGCTGGTACAGGGGCACCTGGAACTGCTTCTCCCCCTGAACCAGCTTGAGGAACGTGATCTCCTGCGCGCGCATGACTCCCCTTCGGCGGACTGTACCCGGAGTTGCGCCTCCGGCCCGGCCGACAGCGTACGGGGACGGTGTGACGCCCGGGAGCCGGAAGAGGATTGACGATCGGCCCGGCCGCTTTGTACGGTGTGTAGCCACCTGCTCACGCGATACTCGGAGGCGTGATGAGCCAGCCCTGGGAAGCTGATCCCGGTGCCGCGCTGAGTCGGCGCATGGGCAGGTCGCCAACCGAATTGGGCACCACGGGTGGGCGGGACGGCTGCCCCGACGTGTGGGAGCTCTCGAATGGTGACTTCGCCGTCATCGGGCGGGACCTGACAGCGGCGTACCGAGCAGGATTGCCGCAGGACGTGGTGGTCGGTGAGGGCGAGCGTCTCGTCGTGATTCCCCGGGCCACGCTCCTCTCCGCGAAGGCGGATCTGCCGGATGCGCGACCTCCTGGCCGACGTGCCGGGAGAGCGACTCCTGCTCGACGAGAGCCTCTGTCAACTGGTTGACGCCTTGGAACAGGACGAGGCGCCTGTGGCTGTACAGCAGTACCGCCGCGAGGCGCTGACCCTGCTCGACGACTTCACCGACCCGAGTGCGCGACGACTGCGCGAGCGGCTGACGAACGCCCTGGGAGAGGGCAGCTGAGTCAACCGGCGGGTAGCCAGGCCCCCCGTCCCGGAACGGGGACCCATTCCGTGATCCACAGCGGCCCGTCCGCGCACTCCCTGCGGACTCCTTCACCGGGCTCGCTGCGGGACCGGAGGACGGCCACCCAACGGCCGTCCACGACAGCGAGGGGCCCGGGAACGGGAAACAGTCCGAATCGGAAGGCGCGGACCAGGTTGTGGATGTCCATGCGGTTTGCCGACCAGTCGATGACGGCGTTCTCCGGGCCCATCACACCCTCGTAGCCGGCGCCCTCCGAGTCCTGGACGGTTCCGGCGTGTCCGCTCGCCGCCAGTTCCAGCGCCTCCGACAGCAGCTCACGGGACAGCGAGCGGACCTGTTCGAAGACGAGGTCGCCGTCCAGGTCGTCCGGCAGCACGACCCCTCCTCGCTGGGCGAGGACCCGTCCGGTGTCGAAGGTCTCGTCCATCCAGTGGATCGTCACACCGGTCTCCGGATCACCCTGTCGGACGGCCCAGTGGATGGGCATCGGGCCCCGGTGGCGTGGGAGAAGGGAAGGATGGACGTTCAGCACGCCGAGACGAGGGACACGCAGGACCTCTGACGGCAGCTTCCAGGGAAACCCGTTGCAGACCACCAGATCCGGTCGGTAGCCCGTCAGGGCGCGCGCAAGGCCGGCGGCGCTGTGTGGCAGCAACAGATCCGGACCCGGGGGAAGCTTCGCCAGGATCTCGCCGACCGTTCCACCCGCGGTGGACGCGGCGCAGACATAGGCGACCGGATCATGGCCTGCTGCGACGGACGGCGCGTGCAGATCGGCGAACCCTTCCGGGCCGTAGGACATCAGCACGACCCGCAACCTGTCCGGCACTGCTCCTCCTGTGCTCCGCAAAAGAGGCTCTCGAAACTACATCAAGCTGGATCTGCTCGTGCCCCGGGACGGAGACACGAGGAACTGCCACACCGCTCGGCGGCACGACGACCGGTGTGGATCCGGTTTGGTTCGGTCCGGCTGTCTACAGGTGCACACCGAAGTTCTCCGAACGCGAGGAGATCTTGTGCGCAGGGCTCGAACTGGGTGGGGATTGTGTGAGGGGTGCGGGTCACACGCACAAGTGAATATCGGGCAATCCGGGTGCGGAGGGTCCGGTTCTCCCACTGTGCTGGGAAGGCTTGGTCAGGCGGGGCGAGGGTGTCCGTCGGTGACGAGAGTGGGGGACCGTGGAACGCACACGCATGCGGACCAAGTACGCAGCAGGGGTCGCGGGGCTGGTGATGACGGGGATCAGCGGTTGCGGCGCGCTGCCGGAACCGGTCCCGGACACGCCGAGGGCCGGCCAGGTCTCGGCGTCGGCCGATTCCTCGGAGGCCCCGAGCCCGCTGCTTCCGGTGGCCGGAGCCGCCGCCGCACTCTTCGTGGGCGTCGGTGGCGTCCTGGTCGTGCTCTGGCGTGACCGCAGAACCGCGACCCCCGCACCGCCGCCCTCCACCCGCCCGGGCCGGGGCGAGCTGTGACCAGCGACAACTTGCCCCCACTCCGGGGGAGGGGTAGTGTTCTCTAGTCGCTCGGCAGGGAGCACCGGACACGCATCGGCGCGGACGGTCCCGGGGCGGCCAATCCTCTGGAAATGTCTGCGCCTCCCCGGCATGGGGTTTATTCGGCGTGTGCATTTTCGGGAATTGCGACCGGATTCGCTTTTCGGAGCGGGGATCGGTTAGAGTTTGAAACGTCGGACGGGGCGTCAAGCCGCAGAAGACGCCAGCGAGTTGGATGAAGGAAGCGCCGGGAACGGCACGGAAAACATCTGGTA